>DATCFA010000179.1:0-5781 GCA_036509805.1 Casimicrobiaceae bacterium | reverse complement strand
CGCTTCGACGAAGCGCTGCCGCTCGCGGAGCGGGAAACGCACGACGTATTCCGTAAGGTCGCACTGGCGGTGGTGCATCACGCGGCAGGTCGCGAGGCGCAATCGGCAAGCGCGTTGCAGGAACTGATCGACGGTTTTGCGTGGACCGCTGCGTACCAGGTTGCGGAGGTCTTTGCGTATAGAGGCGAGATCGACAAGGCGTTTGAATGGCTGGAGACGGCGTTTCGCCAGAACGATCCGGGCGTGATCTACAGCGGTTCGGACCCGTTCCTGACGCCACTGCGTGAAGACGCGCGATGGGCAACGTTCATCGGGCGGCTGGGGTTCGACCGTCCCATGCGCTGAGAGACCGCGCGCTCTACGCCGCCGGCGGCACGTAACCTGCCGGTTTCTCGGCCCCTTCGCCGAAGAAGTGCTTGTCCATCTGCTCGGCCAGCCACTTTCGCGCACGCGCGTCGGCCAGCGACAGCCGGTTCTCATTGACCAGCATCGTCTGGTGCTTGAGCCACGCCGCCCACGCCTCCTTCGACACGCTTTCGTAGATCCGCTTGCCGAGCTCGCCCGGGTACGGCGGAAAGTCGAGACCCTCGGCGTCGCGGCCGAGCTTGATGCAGTGAACTGTGCGCATGGGTGGCGATCGATCGGTTGATTGGGAGCGGCGTGTCGCGGCGGACGCCGCATGCACGCGATCAGCCGTATTTTAGCGCGCGCGGCTTCATAGCGCTTTGCGGTAGACGAGCGACTTGCGCTGGTAGTTGTACAGCTTCTGCTTTTCGTGCGGCAGGGCGGCGATGTCAGCAAGCTCGAAGCCGCGCTCGAGAAACCACCCCGACGTGCGCGTCGTCAGCACGAACAGCGCGGTGAGCTTCAGCTTGCGCGCGCGAAACTCGATTTCGCGCATCAGCGCCTCGCCATAACCCTCGCGGCGGAAATCGGGGTCCACCGCCAGCGCCGCCAGCTCGCCGATGCCTTCCTTGGGGAACGCGTAGAGTGCCGCGCAGCCCATCACCTGGTTGTCGTATTCGGCGATGACGAAGCGCTCGATTTCCGCTTCCAGCCGTTCGCGCGAGCGCCGCACCAGCACGCCGGCGACTTCCAGCGGCTCGATGATCGCGATGATGCCGCCGACGTCGTCGATCGTCGCGTTGCGCATGTGCGCGAGCGGCGTCGCCGAGATCATCGTGCCCACGCCGTCGCGCGTGAACAATTCGAGCGGCAGCGCGCCGTCCATGTGGCGCGACAACAGGTGCGCGCGCTTGACGCCGTTGTCGCAGGCGCGGATCGCGCACGGCAGGTAGTGACGGACATCGGGTGGCAGCTTGTCGGGCTTCTGCAGCAGCGCCTCGGCATCCTTCGTCGACAGGTCGGACAGCAGTTGCCGGCGGCTGTTGCGCACGCCGTCGGTTTCCATCAGGAAGATCAGCTTGTGCGCCTGCAGCCGCACGGCGACCTGCATTGCGCTTTCCTCGAGCGCCAGGTTGAAGATCTCGCCGGTCGGCGAATACCCGAGCGGCGAGATGAGCACGATGTCGCCGTCGTCGAGACGCTGCTGGATCGCCTGCGTGTCGACGCGCCGAGTCTCGCCGGTGAGCTGCATGTCGACGCCGTCGACGATGCCCATGGGCTTGGCGGTGATGTAGTTGCCGCTCGACACGCGGTTGCGCGCGCCGGCCATCGGCGAGTTCTGGATGCCGAGCGACAGCAGCGCCTCGATGCGGCTGCGCACCTGTCCGGCCGCCTCGAGCACGCAGTCCATCGTCTCCGCATCGGTGACGCGCAGCCCACCCTGGTAGCGGCTCTCGATGTTCTGCTGCGCGAGGATCACCTCGATCTGCGGGCGCATCCCGTGGATGACGACCAGACGGATGCCGAGGCTGTGCAGCAGGTTGAGATCGTGGACGACGCCCAGGAACGACTCGTCGGCCACCACTTCGCCGCCGAATGCGATGACGAATGTCTTGCCGCGAAACGCGTGCACGTATGGCGCGGCGGCGCGGATCCACTGGACGAACGCATGCATCGTCGCCGACTTGACCGAAGGTTGCGCATCAGGCGAGCGTCTGGGCATGCGGGAAAGTGCTGGGGGTTGAACAGCGCGGGATTATAGCGTCGCGCGCTCGGCTATCATGGGATGTTCGCATCGCCCGCCGCAGCGCATGGCATCCGCACTCCTCGAAAACCTCAATCCCGAGCAACTCGCCGCCGTCACGTTGCCCCACGCATCGGCGCTGGTGCTGGCCGGCGCGGGCAGCGGCAAGACGCGCGTGCTGACCACGCGCATCGCGTGGCTGCTGGCCACCGGCCAGGCGGGGCCGCTGTCGATCCTCGCGGTAACGTTCACCAACAAGGCGGCGCGCGAAATGATGACGCGCCTGGCTGCAATGACGCCGCAGGTGACGCGCGGCATGTGGATCGGCACGTTCCACGGACTGTGCAACCGGATGCTGCGCGCGCATTACCGCGACGCCAACCTGCCGCAGCTCTTCCAGATCCTCGACACGCAGGACCAGCTTTCGCTGATCAAGCGGATGTATCGCGAGGGCAACATCGACAACGACCGCTATCCGGCGCGCCAGTTGCAATGGTTCATTGCCGACGCCAAGGAAGCGGGGCTGCGGCCGTCCGCGGTGGAGGCGGGCGACGAGCATGCACGGCGCCAGGTCGAGTACTACGCGATGTACGACGCCATGTGCCAGCGCGAAGGGGTCGTCGACTTTGCCGAGCTGTTGCTGCGCAGCTACGAGCTGCTGGCGAACAACGCGCGCATCCGCGAGCATTACCAGCGCCGCTTCTCGCACCTGCTGGTCGACGAGTTCCAGGACACCAACGTGCTGCAGTACAAGTGGCTGCGCCTGCTCGCAGGGCCGCATGCCGCGGTGTTCGCGGTCGGCGACGACGACCAGTCGATCTACGCGTTTCGCGGTGCCAATGTTGCCAACATGCAGCACTTCGAGCGCGACTTCGCCAGCGCCGAATTGCCGGTGAACCTGGTCAAACTCGAGCAGAACTATCGCTCGCACGGGCACATACTCGATGCCGCCAACGCGCTGATCCGCCACAACCGTGCGCGCCTCGGCAAGAACCTGTGGACGAGCGAAGGCAAGGGCGACCCGGTGCGCACGTTCCTCGCGCCCACCGACCTCGATGAGGCCGCCTTCATCGTCGACGCGGTGCGCGGCATCGCGGACGAGGGTGTGCCGCTGTCGGAAATCGCGCTGCTGTACCGCTCGAATGCGCAGTCGCGCGTGCTCGAGCACGCGCTGTTCAGCGCGTCGCTGCCGTACCGCGTGTACGGCGGCACGCGCTTCTTCGAGCGTGCCGAGGTCAAGCACGCGCTGGCGTACCTGCGGCTGGTCGCGGTTCCCGGCGATGAGGGCGCGCTGCTGCGTGCCGTCAACTTTCCGCCGCGCGGCATCGGCGCGCGCACGCTCGAGCAGTTGCAGGACAACGCGAAGAGCGCCGGCGTCACGCTGTGGGAAATCGCGAAAGCCGGCGTCGTGGGCGGGCGTCCCGGTGCGAGCCTGCGCGCATTCGTCGAGTTGGTCGAGCGGCTGCGCGTGCAGACGCAGGCGATGCCGTTGCCGGACGCCGTCGCGCACGTCGTCGAGGCATCGGGCCTGTCCGCGCATTACAAGGCGGAAAAGGACGGCCAGGATCGAGTGGAGAATCTCGAGGAGCTCGTCAACGCGGCACAGGCATTCGTCCGCGAAGCGGAGCTCGCCAGCGATGCGCCGATGATCTCGGACCGGCTTGCCGATGTTTTCGGCGCAGCGCCGGCGACACCGGCCGACGGCGCGGACGAGGGCGCCACCGATCCGCTGACGGCGTTTCTCGCGCATGCGGCGCTCGAGGCGGGCGACACGCAGGAAGCCGAAGGGCGCCCCGCGCTGCAACTGATGACCGTGCATGCGGCGAAGGGCCTGGAATTCCACACGGTATTCGTCACCGGCCTCGAGGAAGGACTGTTCCCGCACGAGCAGAGCCTCAACGTCGAGGACGGCATCGACGAGGAGCGGCGGCTGATGTATGTCGCGATCACGCGCGCGCGTCGCAAGCTCTACCTGACGTTTGCGCAAAGCCGGATGCTGCACGGGCAATCGCGCTGCAACATCCAGAGCCGCTTCCTCGACGAGATCCCGCCCGAGCTGCTGCAGTGGCTGTCGCCGCAGCGGTTGCGCGCGCGCGGATGGTCGAGCGACGAGCCGCGCTGGAACGCCGCGGCGCCGCAGACGACGCCGCAGGCAGTGTCGGCGCCGGCGTGGCGGATCGGCCAGAGCGTGCGCCACGCGAAGTTCGGCGTGGGCGTCATCATCGACAGCGAAGGACGCGGCAGCGATGCGCGCGTGCAGGTCAATTTCCGCGACGCCGGCGTCAAGTGGCTCGCGCTGGAATACGCGAAGCTCGACGCTGCGTAGGAACGCTGCTGGCGCAGCACCCTAACGGGGCGCGAGCGGCACCAGCGACTCGCCGGCGTGGAACACGTCGCGGTAGCTTATGTAGTCCGAGATCTGCAGGATCGCGACCAGCATCGCGACATACGGCAGCACGACCCCGTAGGTCAGCATCACGCGCGCATCGTCCGGCAATCCCGACAGCAGCGCCGACAGCAGCGCGACCAGCAGTGTCGGCGTGACGCCGGCAAACACGAACACGGCGAGCGCGTACGCGGCGAGCGCGCGCCAGTTGGCGAGCGCTGCGCGCAGGCTCGTCGACAGTGCCTGCCGCGCGCGCAGGTCCTGGAACACCACCAGTGCGGGCGCGAACCACAGCGCCAGCAGCACCGGCAGCGCGCATAGCGCAGCGAACAGCATGCCGAGCTGCACGCGCGTGTCGAGCAGTACGTTTTCGATGGCCCCGGCGGCGGCGCTGTCGCCGTCCTGCGCGCCGGCCGGAGGATTCGACAGGAATTCGATGAGCTTGCCCTGGTCGACGACCGCGCTGGCCATCACCGCGATCGTGATGCCGATGATGAACACGAAACCCAGCGGCAACAGCGCGCGCAGGTTCGACGAGAAACCCTGCAGCAGGTGCGCGAGCCGCGGCTTGCCGCCACGTTCGACCGTCCACGCGGCGGCGAGAAAGCCGACGGCGAATACCGGCTTCAGCAGCGGCACGGCGAGCATGCCGATCAGCGGCAGCATCCGCAGCGCGATGAGGATGAAGTAATACGCGAGCAGCAGCGCAAGCCACGCGATGCGCGCGCGCGCGAACATTACCGCGGCCTCGCGCAGCCACATCAGTCCGCGCACGGCGTCGTAGCGCGTATAGGCGATCTCGTGCGGGACGTTGCTCATCCGCGGACGCCGGTCGCGACGGGCGGCAGGCGGGGCGGCGACGCCACGCGGCTGCGCAGCACGCGCTCGTACTCGGCCGGGTCGTGCGCGTGGGTGAGCACGCCGCCGCGCGGCAGGTGCAGGTCGTACAGGCGCGACAGCCAGAAGCGCAGCGCAGCCGCACGCATCAGGCTCGGCCACTGCTCGCGCTCGGCGGTGCTCAATGCGCGCACGCGTTCGTACGCGCCAACGAATGCGGCGACGTCGGCGCTGCGCAGCCCGCCATCGGCGTCGCTGCACCAGTCGTTGACGGCGACGGCCAGGTCGTACGCGAAATAGTCGGTGGCGGCGAAACCGAAGTCGATGATGCCGGCGACGCGCGTGCCGTCGAACAGCACGTTGTCGCGAAAGAGGTCGCCGTGCACGGCACCTCTGGGGAGCTTTTCCTTGCCGTAGCCGATCTGGTGGCGGATCTCCGCGACGAGCAGCTCGTTCTGCGACGGCGTCA
>DATCFA010000178.1:0-2686 GCA_036509805.1 Casimicrobiaceae bacterium | reverse complement strand
GGTGAGCGCCGGGGCGCAGGCCTTCGCCGATGCCGACGACATCCGCGCCGACTGGTGGGCTCTTTTCGCATCGCCGCGGCTGGATGCGGCGGTGCGCGAATCGCTGGCGTCCAGCCCTACGCTGGAGGTCGCGCGTGCGCGCCTTGTCGAAGCGCAGCAGAACCGCACCGCCGGCGCCGACGCGGCGGCATGGCCGAGCGCCAGCGCGCGTGCCGGTATCGAGCGCCAGCGCATCGATCCCGCGGCGATCGGCTTTCCGCAAGCGCCCATTCCGGGTCCGTTCACGCTGTACAGCATCGGTGTCGATGTCGCCTTCACGTTCGACGTGTTCGGCGGCACGCGACGCGAGCTCGAAGGACTCGCGGCCGCTGTCGATTACCAGCGCTTCGAGCTCGAGGCAGCGCAGCGCACGCTGGCCGCCAACATCGTCACGACGGCGTTGCGCCAGGCGTCGCTCGCCGCGCAGATCGGCACGCTCGCGCGTATCGTTGCCGCGCAGCGCGATTCGCTCGCCATTGCGCAGAAGCGCTTCGAACAAGGCGCGATCGCCGCGGTGGACGTCGACAGCCAGCGCGCACTGCTCGCGCAAACCACGGCGCGCGTGCCGGCGCTGCGCGCACTGCTCGCGCAGAGCGTGCACCAGCTCGCCGTCTACGCGGGACGCGAGCCCGCAGCCGCGGACACGCGTCCGTACACGCTCGCTGATTTCAGCCTGCCGCCGCAGATTCCGCTGACGCTGCCCGCAGCACTCGCACAGCGCCGCCCCGATGTGCGCGCCAGCGAGGCGCTGCTGCACCGCGCGAGCGCCGATGTCGGCGTGGCCAGCGCCAACCTGTTTCCCAAGTTCACGTTCGCGTCCGGCGGAGGGTCGACGCGCACGTCGCTGCAGGACGTGGCCAGCGGCATCAACCTGTGGAACATCGGACTCAACCTCGTGCAGCCGCTGACCCGCGGCCCCGAGCTGGCAGCGCGAAAGCGCGCGGCGATTGCCGCGTTCGACGCCGCCAAGGCGGCGTATCGCGGCAGCGTGTTGCATGCATTGCAGAACGTCGCCGACGCGCTGCGCACGCTGGAAGCGGATGCAGCGACTTCCACAGCGCGGCGCGACCAGGCGGAGGCGTCCAGTCGCGCGTACGAGATCACGCAGAGGCGCTATGCGCTGGGTGGCGTCAGCCAGCTGGCGCTGCTCGACGCCGAGCGCACGTGGCTGGAGGCGGCGCTCTCCAGCGACCAGGCGACCGCAGCGCGCCTGGCCGACACCGCGGCGCTGCTCGACGCGCTGGGCGGCCGCTGGTGGGAACCGCCGAAGTAGCGGTTGCTAGTCACGCCGTCGCCCTCACCCCAACCCTTTCCCGCATGCGGGAGAGGGAGCCTGTCGCGTTTTGCGCAGGTCCATTGCGCGACAGCACACCACAGTAGTCTCTCGCCCACGAAGTGGGAGAAGGATTAGGGTGAGGGCCGTTCGAATCCGGCGCGTTACAACGTCGCCAGCGCGTCGATCACCGTCTGCTGCGTCAGTATCTCCGGCAACAGCAGCGGCTCCTTGCCCGGCCGATAGAGGACGTACGCGGGCACGCCGTTGCGGCCGAGCGCTGCGAGTGCTGCGGTGATCTGCGGGTCGCGACGCGTCCAGTCGGCGCGCAGCAGCGCGACGTTGGCGTGCGCGAACGCATCGCGCACGCGCTGGCGCGTGAGCGTCGTGCGCTTGTTGACCTGGCAGGTGACGCACCACGCCGCCGTGAAGTCGACGAATACCGGCCGTCCCGACGCCGCGAGGTCGGCGACCTCCGCCGGCGCGTATGGCTGCCACCCTTCCTCGATGCTGGCGCTTGCAGCGCCTTCGGCGCGCGCATCGAGCGTCACGAGAGGCTGCGCAAGCACGCAGGCGGCAACAAATGCGAGCAGCGCGGCGGCGGTGAATGCACGCGATCCGCCCATCCGTCTCGCCTGCAGCGACCACAGCGCGAACGCGAGCGCCAGCAGCATCAGCATCAACCGCAGCACCGCGTCGTTGTCGAGCTGCACGCCGAGCACCCACGCAAGCCACGCCACCGTGACGAACATCGGGAACGCCAGCAGCTCCTTGAAGCGCAGCATCCACGCACCCGGCCGCGGCAGCCGCCGCTGCCACGCCGGGAACAGCGCGAGCAGCGCGTACGGCAGCGCCATGCCGACGCCGAGCATCGCGAAGATCGCCAGCGTCGCCCACGTCGATTGCGACAGCGCATAGCCGAGCGCCGCCCCCATGAACGGCGCCGTACACGGCGACGCGACGACCACCGCCAGCACGCCGGAGCCGAACGCGTCGAGCGTGCGGTTCTGGCTCGTCCATCCGCGCAGCGACGACGGCACGACCTGGCCGAATTCGAACACGCCGGCGAGATTCAATCCGAGCACGAAAAACAATGTCGCCAGCGCCGCCACCACCAGCGGCGTCTGCAGCTGGAAGCCCCAGCCGAGTTGCGCACCGGCACTGCGCAACGCGAGCAGCAACGCGGCGAGCAGCACGAACGTGGCGATCACGCCTGCGGCGAATGCGTACGCTTCGACGCGCATCGACGCGCGGTCGTCGTGGCGTTGCGCGAAGCCCAGCACCTTGAGCGACAGCACCGGAAACACGCAGGGCATCAGGTTGAGGATGATGCCGCCGACGAACGCGAACAACGCGGCAACGGCGAGCGTCATC
>DATCFA010000177.1:0-6220 GCA_036509805.1 Casimicrobiaceae bacterium | reverse complement strand
GAAGAGGATCGTCTCGTCGTCGCGCTCGCGTCCCGGCTTGACGCCGGCGACGATTTGCCCGAGCTCCGCATGCAGGTTGCGCTCGCTGAGCCGGTCGCTGTCCACATGCGCGCGCAGCGCGCCGAACGGCAGGCCCTTGCGGCACTGGCCCCAATCGTCGACGACGATCTTGTCCATGATGTCGGTCAGCGAAAGCTCGACGGCGCTCATCGTTCCATAGGGCACGACCAGCGCGCCCTTGGCGATCCACGAAGTCTTCAGCAGCGGTGAAGGCTCCGGCAGCCGCGACGCTTCGACGACGATGTCGGCGCCGCGTACGCAGGACTCCCAGTCGTCGGTCACTTTCACCGGCTTCCCCAGGTCATGCGCGAGGCGCGCGGCGAACGCGTCGCGGCTTTCGGGGCGACGCGAATGGACGCGGATCTCGTCGAAGTCGAACAGGTGGTCGAGCAGCCGCACGTTCCAGTACGCGGTGCCGCGTGCGCCGATGTGGCCGAGGACCTTGCTGTTCCTGCGCGCGAGATGGCGTGCGCCCAGCGCGGTCATCGCGCCGGTGCGCATGTCGGTGATGGCGGTGGCGTCGATGATGGCGAGCGGCATGCCGGTCGCAGGATCGAACAGGTTGAGGATCGCCATTTCCGACGGCAATCCCAGCTTGTAGTTGTCGACGAAATCGCTGACGATCTTCACGCCTGCGACGCCGAGCGGCTTCACGTAGCCACGCAGCACGTTGAAGTGGCCTTTCGCCGGATGCTCGGGCACGAGGTGCACGCGCGGCTCGACCACCGTTTCGCCGCGTCCCTGCGCGCGCAGCGCCGCCTCGACCGCCGCGATCACCTCGTCGTCATCCAGCGCCAGACGCTCGACATCGGGACCGTTGAGGTAGGTGATGTCGATGCGTCGCGGAGTCATTGCAGTGCCCGTCATTCGATGTGGATGTTCGCCTTGCGGACGATGTCGCCCCATTTCTTCGTCTCCGACTTGATCATCGCGTCGAAGGCTTCGGGCGTGCTGCCCACCGGTTCGAGACCGAGGCTCGCAAGTTGGGAGCGCACGTCTTCCTGCCGCAGCGCGTCCGCCATGTCGCGCTGGATCTTGTGCACGATGGCCGGCGGCGTGCCGGCGCGGGTGACGATGCCGTACCACGACGTCACGTCAAAGCCCGGAAGCCCGCTTTCCGCCACCGTCGGCACGTCGGGGAGTTGTGGCGAGCGCTTCGGGCTCGCAATGGCAAGTGCCACGAGCTTGCCGGTCTTGATGTACTGGATCACCGTCGAAATGCCGGCGAACATCATCTGCGTGTTGCCGCCGAGCAGGTCGTTGACCGCAGGCGCCAGACCCTTGTACGGCACGTGGACGATGTCGATGCCCGCGTCGAGCTTGAGAAGCTCGCCGGCCAGGTGCGCGCCGCTGCCTTCGCCGGGCGACGCGAAGTTGAGCTTGCCGGGGTTCGCCTTCGCATAGGCCAGCAGTTGCTGGAACGTCTTTGCCGGAACCGACGGATTCACCACCAGCACGTTCGGCACGTCGGCGAGGTTGGTGACCGGCGTCAGATCCTTGTACGTGTCGAACGGCAGGTTCTTGAACAGCAGCGGGCTCACCGTCAGGTTGCCCGCCGGCGCGAGTACCAGCGTGTAGCCGTCCGGATCGGCGCGCGCACCGTCGGCCATGCCGAGATTGCCCGACGCTCCGACCTTGTTCTCGATGACCACCGACTGTCCCCATTTCTGCGACAGCTTGACGCCGACGATGCGCGGCAGCAGGTCGGCGACGCCGCCCGCGGCGAAGGGCACGATGATGTGCACCGGCCTGACCGGCCACGCATCCTGCGCCCGGGCCGGCAGGCACGCGACCATCGCAAATCCAAGCCACAGGCCCGTCATCAGTTTTTTCATCCGGTGCTCCCCGGTTCGAGTGTGGGTTCGCGGCGGCACGGCTGCTGCGCGAAGTGCACGAGCGTATCGTATCGCGGGCACACGCTGGATGAGCGTCCGTGACAACCGCGACGGCGGATTGCGCGACGGGCGGTCAGCCGGCAGGGCCGTTGCGCGTCAGTGCGCGGTCGGCGGCCGCGCGCATCCTGGCACCTTCCTGCACCATCAACGCGAGCCGCCGCGCGAGCCATGGCACCCGGTCGTGCGCCGGTGGATGCATCGGCAAAAGGTCGAGCCCTTGTGCCGGCTCCCCCACCGGCGGCGCCGGCGCGCCAGGGTCGAGACAGGCGGACAACGCGTCGTGCGCATCGGCGACCGTCGCGTCGAGCGACGGCGACTGCGCTAGCCCTTCGATTTGCGGCAGCAGCAGACGCACCATCGACAGATGGGCCATCAGCCGCGCGCCATGGTCGAGCAGCGATGCGATGTGCTCGACCGGCAGCCGCACGCGTTCGGGCTCGACGCTGCTTCGTTGCAGCGCGCCGCCCAGCGACGCCAGCGAGTCGTAGGCCCTGCGGCGCGCAAGCCGCTCCGCGACCGTGTCGCCGGGCTCGATCTTCAGTGCATAGCCGGCATAGGCGCGCAGATTGTCGAAGATGCGCCCGATCCCGTTGCGCGCGCCGCGGCGTTCCCACGCGGGAAGCACGTAGCTGAAGCTCCACGCGAGCAGCGCGCCGAGTATCGTATCCGCGACGCGCTCGGCAATCGCGAAGCCGCCCGCCGCATTGACCAGGTTCGACTGCAGCAGCGCCATCACGCTGGCGGCCGTGGCAGTCAGCCAATAGCGCTCGGTGGCGAATGCGTGCGCCGCGCCGAGTGCGGCAAGGAATGCGCTGCGCAGGAAGACCTGCGAGGGCACCAGCGACAGTGCGACGACCAGCAGGCACCCCAGCATCGTGCCGACGACGCGTGCATTGCGGCGTGCGAGCGTGTCGCCCAGCGTTCCGCGCAGCACGACGGCCACGCTCAACACCAGCCAGTACGGATGCGAGCCCCACGGCAGCGCCAGCGCCAGAAAATACGCGGAGCCCAGCGCGAGTCCCATGCGGATCGCGTGGCGCAACACCAGCGAATCGAGCTGCCATTGCAGGCGCAGCGCGCGCAGCGGCCAGCCTTCCGGCGAAACGAAGTGCTGCAGCTGTGCGCGTGTCAGCGGCAATGCCTCGTCGCCGCCTTGCAGCAGCCGATGCACGCGTGCGACGTCATCGGCCATGCGCTGCTGGCGCGAAAGCAGCGCGGGGACCAGGCGCGCGCGCGCGTCGCCGGGCGCGACCTCGACGCCGGCGAGCCGCGCGGCGAAATCGATGCGCGGCAGCGCGTCCGCATCGGTCACGGAGTCGTCGCGGATGTCATCGGCCGCCTGGTCCATGCGCGCGCCGATTTCACGCAGTGCACCGGCCACCTGCGAGAGAATCGCGCGCGCCGTGTCGTCGCTGCCGAGGAGCTCCAGGTCGAGCGGGCTCGCCAGCAGCAGGTCGCGCAGGTCGATGACGCGCAGCAGGATCGCCGTGTCGCGCTGCCAGCGCGGCGATTCGGGAAGCGCGAACACGAGGTCGCGTGCGGATTGCAGCCGATCGGCGAGCACGGCTTCGCCGAGAATCCACGCGCGCAACGGCGCGGTCTCGTCCGCGCGCGCGCGGCCCGCTTCCAGCACGTCGGCCCGGGTGCGGAACAGCGTGGCCGCGGCGCGCACCGCGTCGACCAGCGCCAGTGTGCGATAGCGGCGCTGCACGGCGATGCCCGACAGGATCGACCACGCGAAATAGGCGGCGCCGCCACACGCGCTCAAGCCGGCGACGGTGAGTGCGTGACCCGTCGGCGGAACCGCCATCGAGAAGATCATCGACAGGATGGGCGCGAACGCAACGGCGCCGGCGCGCGCACCCCAGGTCATCACCATCATGCCGACGAATCCGATCGCCGCGACGCCCGCGCCCAGTGCCAGCGGGTGCGGCCTCAGCAGGTCGACGACCAGCGCGGCGGCAAAGCTCAGCAGCGCGGCGGCCGCAACTCGTTGCCACGTGCGCGAAACGCTGTTGGGAACATCCGCCAGGCTGGCGCACGTCGCGCCGCTGACGACCAACTGCGCCGCGTAGGCGCCGGCCACGGCGCTCGCCAGCAACTGGATGCCTCCGATGCCAACCGCGACGGCGATGCCGTTGATGGCGTAGCCCGGCAGCAGACGCCAGGGCTTGAAGTGCGCCGCGAGTTGCATTGAGCGCCGGTGGCGGGCCGCGAGCGGGAATCTCGGATGAGCGGCGAGCATAGCATCGCCCGGTTGCTGCAAGCGGGCGATGCCGCGCCGGGTGCAATTGACGACGCGGGGTGTTCTGCGGCGAACTTCCCCCGTTGTTGAAAGCGACTGGAGACCGCGCTACGATTCACGGGTTCGCCAATCAACCGGGAAAACGCCATGCTCAAGCGCTCAATCGTGTTTTTCTACGGCCTGTGTTGCTATGCGGTGTTTCTGGCAACGTTCCTGTACGCCATCGGCTTCGTCGAGAATCTTCTGGTGCCGCGTTCGATCGATTCGCCGCCGTCCGGTGATTTCGCCACCAGCCTGGTCGTGGATCTCGTGCTGCTGCTGGTGTTCGCCGTGCAGCACAGCGGCATGGCGCGGCAACCCTTCAAGGCGTGGCTGACACGCATGATCCCGCAGGCAGCGGAACGCAGCACCTACGTGCTTGCGTCGAGCCTCGCGCTGATCCTGCTGTTCGCGCTCTGGCGCCCGTTGGGCGGCATCGTCTGGTCCGTCGACAACCACGTCGGCGTGCTGCTGCTCTATGCGTTGTGCGCGTGCGGCTGGCTGCTCGTGTTCGTGTCGACGTTCCTGATCAACCATTTCGACCTGTTCGGCTTGCGCCAGGTCTGGCTGTACGTGACCGATAGTGCATACCGTCCCGTCGAATTCAGGACGCCGGGGCCGTATCGGCTGGTCCGCCACCCGCTTTACGTCGGGTTCCTGTTCGCATTCTGGTCGACACCGACGATGACCGCGGCGCACCTGGTGTTCGCAATCGCCACCACGGGCTACATCCTGGTTGGCATCCAGTTCGAGGAGCGCGATCTCGTCACCCATCTCGGCGACACGTACAGCCGGTATCGCCAGCGCGTGCCGATGCTCGTTCCCTTCATGCATGCCGGCGCAATGCACGACGACGAAGGCGGGCACCATCACGCCTGAGGTGTTGACGCCGCGCATGGCGCAATGAAAGCGCCTCGAATAGAATGACGGCATCGCGCTTCAACAGGCTCGGCGAGCTGCCAGTGGTGCTTGCCGCGCTGCCGTTTGGCCGCATGCGGCCGCGCCATGCGTGACAGGGAGAGACGTGCGCAGTTTCAGCAAACAGGCGGATCGCGGCGAATGCATGCGCAATGACAGGCGAGCGTGGTGGCCGGGCGCGTTGCTGCTGTTGCTGGCCTGCGGTCCCGCCGTTGCCGACCAGCGGGTCGGCGCGGGCAGCGTGTCCTCGATCGCGAACGGCCGCTTCGATCTCGCCTGCACCAACATCGTTGTGGGCGGCACGCTCAACGTCAACCAGGCGACGTATGTCAACGTCGGCGATATTCACGTGCTGGCTGGCGGCACTCTCAATGGCGGAAGCGGATCGATCACATTGTCCGGCACGATCGTCGTCGACGCGGGTGGCCAGTTCAATCGCCAAGGGATTACCGTGCAGAACGATTCGACGTGTGCCAAGTCTGCGCAAATCGCCACGCCGGTACCGGCGCTGCAGGATAACAACCTCATTGCGCTCGGCGTGCTGCTCGCCGGGCTGGCGGGATTGCGGCTGCGTGGCCGATACGCGCCGGAACGTCGCATGACAAACCAGGGAACACGAACATGACGTACGAGGTACGAGCTATCGAGGTGCCTGCCGTGGTCGCATCACGCCGCGCGCGTTGCACGCTGCTCCCCGCGATGGCGGCTGCGGCGCTGATGCTGGCAATGCTCACCGGCAGTGTGCGCGCAGCGGACGTCGAGATATGGACGGCGGTGGGCGGCAACTTCGCGGTGAAAGACAGCACCGGCGCGCTCGTCCGCCTGCTGGTCAACGGCAGCAACGGCGACGTGCAGCTTCCGTTCCTCACGTCCGCGGCGGCACAGTCGAGCGCCGTGTGCTTCAATTCCGGCACCGGTCTGCTGGGACAATGCGCGACATTTCCCACGGGTCCGCAGGGTCCTGCCGGTCCGCCAGGACCACCTGGTGCATCCGGGCCAACGGGGTCTCCGGGCGCTCCTGGCCCACAAGGCCCACAAGGCGATGCAGGCGCACAAGGACCAC
>DATCFA010000176.1:0-2253 GCA_036509805.1 Casimicrobiaceae bacterium | reverse complement strand
TACGATCGAAACGCGGCGGCGAGCGGGCTCCGTCGCGTGGTTCGACTTCACCGCACTGTGCGATGGGCCGCGCTCGCAGCGCGATTATCTCGAGATCGCGCAGCGCTACGCGGTCGTGCTGCTGTCGGGCGTCCCGCAAATGAGTGCCGACAGCGCCGACCGCGCGCGGCGCTTCACGTGGCTCGTCGACATCCTGTACGATCATCACGTCAAGCTGGTGGTCTCCGCGGCAACGCCCGCCGCGCAGTCATATGCCGATGGCCCGCACGCCGCCGAATTCGAGCGCACGGTGAGCCGCCTCGCCGAAATGCGCACACGCGACTACATGGCACTTCCGCACACGCGCGACGACGCTTCCGATACGCTCGCCGCGGCCGTCGCCTGACACGTCACGAAGGAGGAGATACCGATGCAGACATTCAGGGCCTATCGCACGTTCGACGAAGGCGGCAACGTGGTGAGTCGTTTCGTCGACCTGACGCTCGACGACCTCGACCCCGGCGAAGTCGTCGTGCGCACCAAGTACTCGACAATCAACTACAAGGATGCGCTGTCGTACAACGGAACCGGCAGGATCATGCGCAAGTTCCCGACGGTCGCCGGCATCGACATGTCGGGCACCGTCGAGGAATCGGCCGACCCGCGCTGGAAGAAGGGCGACAAGGTCATCGTCCACTCGTACGACTTCGGCGTCGCGCACGACGGTGGCTACAGCGAGCGCGTGCGCGTGCCGGGCGACTGGGTCGTGCGCAGACCGGAGAGCATGACGGCGTTCGACGCGATGACGCTGGGCACGGCGGGCTTCACCGCCGGGCAGGCGATCCAGGTGATGGAGCACAACGGACTGAAGCCCGGCAACGGTCCGGTGGCGGTCACCGGCGCCACCGGCGGCGTGGGCTCGGTGGCGATCGAAGTGCTTGCGAAGAGCGGCTATCACGTCGTCGCCATCACCGGCAAGGCCGATGAGACGCAATACCTGAAGGGCATCGGCGCCAAGGAAGTCGTGTTGCGCAACTCGATCGACTTGGCGAAGGTCCGCCCGCTCGACAAGGCCACGTGGGCGGGCGTCGTCGACAACCTGGGTGGCGACCTGCTTGCATGGCTGTTGTCGACGTGCAAGGTCGGCGCCACCGTCGCATCGGTCGGGCTTGCAGCGAGCCACAAGCTCGACACTACGGTGATGCCGTTCATCCTGCGCGGCGTGATGCTGCTCGGCATCGACAGCGCGAACTGCGCAATGGGCGTGCGCCAGCGAATCTGGAACAAGCTCGCCGTCGAATGGCGGCCGGACGGCGTGCATGACCAGGTGCGCACGATCGACTTCGACGAATTGCCGGCGCATTTCGACGCCTACCTGAAGGGCATGGTCCGTGGGCGTACCGTCGTGCGCATCGGCGCCGACGCGCATCCTTGACAGAGGTCAGGAGTCAGAAGGCAGGGATTAGTAACGTCGGAGATCCGTGTGGCGGCGCTTTGAGCGCCGGTGATGCGGGGATTCGGGGTCGGGGGATGGGCAGTTGCGGTTGACGAGGGATGCTTATGGGCAAGTATGCTGAATTTCACCGGCGCTCGCTGACCGATCGCGATGCGTTCTGGCGCGAGCGCGCGGCGGCCGTCGACTGGCAAACGCCGTTTTCGCAGGTGCTCGACTATTCGCGGCCGCCGTTCGCGAAGTGGTTCGTCGGTGGCACGACCAACCTGTGCCACAACGCCGTCGACCGCCACTTGGCGACGCGCGGCGAGCAGCCGGCGCTGATCTACATTTCGACGGAGACCGGCCAGCGCGCGAGCTATACGTATCGCGAGTTGAGCGTCGAGGTCAATCGCTGCGCGGCGATGCTGCAATCGCTGGGTGTCGGCCGCGGCGACCGCGTGCTCGTCTACATGCCGATGATCGCCGAAGCAGTGTTCATGATTCTCGCGTGCGTGCGCCTGGGCGCGATCCATTCGGTGGTATTCGGTGGCTTCGCGGCGGGGTCGCTCGCCAGCCGCATCGACGACGCGAAGCCCAAGGTGCTGGTCAGCGCCGACGCGGGCATGCGCGCCGGCAAGGTGCTGCCTTACAAGCCACTGACCGACGCCGCACTCGCGCTCGCGAAGTTTCCGCCGCCGCACGTTGTCATTTTCGACCGCGGCCTCGATCGCTCCGGCGCGCGTGTCGACGGGCGCGACCACGACTATGCCGAGCTGCGTGCGCAGCACCTGGATGCGCACGTGCCCTGCGCGTGGCTCGAATCCAGCGAGCCCTCGTAC
>DATCFA010000175.1:0-2893 GCA_036509805.1 Casimicrobiaceae bacterium | reverse complement strand
GGGCGCGCGTGCGGCAAACCGCACGCGAGGCGCTGTGGGCGTTCCTGCTGCCGATCATCATCCTCGGCGGCATTTTCGGCGGCGTGGTGACCGCAACCGAGGGCGCTGCACTGGCGGTCGTTGCCGCGCTCTTCGTCGGCCTCGTGATTTACCGCGAGCTGAACCTCGCCGACCTGCGCAAGGCGGTGCTCGAGGGAGGTATCCAGACGGCGGTGGTCATGCTGCTGGTCGCCGCCAGTGCGCTGCTCGGCACGTACCTGACGGAAGTGCAGGCGCCGCAGGCGCTTGCGCATTCGGTGTCGGAACTCACGCAGAACAAATGGGTGGTGCTGGCGCTGCTCAATTGCCTGTTCCTGCTGCTCGGCATGTTCCTGCATTCCGCCGCCGCGATCATCCTTGTCGTGCCGGTGGTGATGCCGCTGGTGCGCGCGGTCGGCATCGACCCGGTGCACTTCGGGCTGATCGTCACGATCAACCTGGGCATCGGCCAGCAGACGCCACCGGTCGCGAGCGTACTGATGGTTGCAAGTTCGATCGCCAAGGAATCGATCTGGGCGGTGACGCGCGTCAACATCTGGTACATCGCGGTCCTGGTCGCCGTGCTGCTGCTCGTCACCTACGTGCCGGTGACGGGTCTCGGTCTCGTGCAACTCTTCTATCGTTGAGCATGACGGACGGCGGCCTCGTCGAAGTCACGCGCGAGGACACGCTTGCGACGGTCGTGCTCAATCGTCCGGCCAAGCTCAACGCACTGACACGCGCGATGTGGGCAGCGCTGGGTGACGCCATCGGCGCGTTGTCGGCGGATGATGCGTTGCGCTGCATCGTGTTGCGCGGCGCCGGCGAAAAGGCGTTCTCGCCCGGCAACGACATCGGCGAATTCGCCACGGCGCGCGCCGACAAGGCACAGGCGATCGACTACGGGCGCACGATGCACGCGACCGCACAGGTGCTCGCGCAGTGCCCGGTTCCGCTGGTCGCGCAGATCCACGGCATCTGCGTCGGCGGTGGCCTCGAGATCGCCGCGCTGTGCGACCTGCGCATATGCGGCGAGTCGAGCCGCTTCGGCGCACCGATCAAGAACCTGGGACTGGTGATGGCGTACGCGGAAATGTCGCCGCTCGTGCGCCTCTGCGGCGTCGGCGTCGCACTCGAGATCCTGCTCGAAGGCCGCATCTTCGGCGCGGCCGAAGCGCTGCAGAAACGGCTGGTGACGCGCGTGGTCGCCGACGCCGACGTGGCGTCCGAAGCCCGTGCCACGGCAGCGCGGATCGCCGACGGTGCGCCGCTTTGCGCGCGCTGGCACAAGAAGTTTGCGCGCCGCCTGTCGCAAGATGCGCCACTGACGGCCGCCGAGCTCGACGAGTGCTTCGACTGCTTCGATACGGAGGACTTCCGCATCGGTTACGCGGCGTTCCTCGCCAAGCAGAAGCCGGCGTTCGTCGGACGCTGATGATCGACGCCGTCGCATCGACCGCGGCCACGGCACCCGCGCCGTGCTCGGGTCCGTTGGCCGGCATGCGGGTGCTCGAGCTCGCACAGATCATGGCCGGTCCCACGTGCGGAATGATGCTCGCCGACATGGGCGCCGATGTCATCAAGGTCGAGAAGCTGCCCGGCGGCGACGACGCGCGCGGCTATCGCGAGCCGCGGGTCAACGGCGTGTCGGCGCCGTTCCTGATGCTGAATCGCAACAAGCGCGGGATCGCGCTCAACCTGAAGCATCCGCAGGGACGCGAAGTATTGCTGCGCATGGTGCGCAAGGCCGACGTGCTGACGGAGAACTACCGCCGCGGCACGCTGGAAAAAATGGACCTGGGTTACGACGTCCTCGCCCGCGAGAATGCCGGCCTCATCTATTGCGCCGTGTCCGGCTATGGTCGCGACGGGCCACTGGGCGACAAGGGCGGCTTCGACCTGATCGCGCAGGGCTTCGCCGGGCTGATGTCGATTACCGGCGAACCCGGCGGGCCGCCGGCCAAGGATGGCAATTCGGTGGCCGATATCAATGCCGGCATCCTCGCGGTCGTCGGTGTGCTTGCCGCCTACGCGCACAAGCTGAAAACGGGGGAGGGGCAGGTCGTCGATACGTCGCTGATGGAAGCGGCGCTGCAGCAGACCTATTGGCACGCCGCCATCTATTTCGCCACCGGCGTATCGCCGGGGGCGACGGGCTCCGCGCACCTGCTGACGGCGCCCTACCAGGCTTTCCGCGCAAGCGACGGCTGGATCACGATCGGCGGCGCCAACCAGGCCAACTGGGAAAGGATCGCCGATGTGCTCGGCCACCCGGAATGGCGCAGCGACCCGCGCTTTGCGACGAACTCGTCACGCATGCACAACGTCGGCCTGCTGGCTTCGACGATGAACGCGGTGCTTGCCACGCGCAGCATGGCCGAATGGATGCGCGCGTTCGACGCGGCGGGCGTGCCGGCCGGACCGGTGCACACGATCGGCGAAGCGCTGACGCATCCGCAGACGCTCGCGCGCGGCATGGTCGTCGACCTCGTGCATCCGACCGCCGGCCCGACGAAGGCGCTCGGATGCCCGGTGCATTTCTCGGCCACGCCGACGTCGGTGACGCGGCCCGCGCCGCTGCTCGGCGAGCACACGCGCGAAGTGCTGCGCGAGCACGGCTATGTCGACGGTGAAATCGACGCGCTGGTGGCCGAAGGCGTGGTCGAAGACGGCGCAGCGGGTCACACCGCGGCTACCTGACGCGCCGCGGGGGCGGCTGAACGAAGACGGCGCAGTCGGGCACACCGCCGCGACCTTACGCGTGCCGGCGGCGCGGCGAATGGCGGCGGCCGCGATGCGCACGATCCCGTTGCAGCACTCTCGTCAGCCGCGCGGAACCTCGAACGATGCGACAACGCCGTTGCGATGCTGCTCG
>DATCFA010000174.1:0-16532 GCA_036509805.1 Casimicrobiaceae bacterium | reverse complement strand
GCAGCCTTCGAGCACGTTGCCGAACGCATCGACGTTGTTGCGCAGGTACGCGGTGGGGTTGCTCAGCGAGTAGCGGACACCGGGCTGCGCGGCCAGATGAACGACGTGCGTGTACGCACCCTCGACGAATAGCGCCGAGGTCGTCTCGGCGTCGGCGAGGTCGTGGCGGCGGAACTCGATGCGCGCAGCGCGCGCGAGTTTCCACGCGCGCGCCTGCTTGAGCGCGACGTCGTAGTACGGATCGAAGCTGTCGAGCGCAACGACGTCGGCGCCCTGCGCCGCCAGCGCCAGCGCCGCGTGCATGCCGATGAAGCCCGCGCCGCCCGTCACCAGCACCCGCATCGGAACGCTCATTCGACGCCCGCCGTATCGCTGTTGGCGGCATTCAGCGCGCGCAGCTTCGCGTACTTGAGGAAGCTGCCGAAACAGCCCACGGCGATGTGCGCGAAACCGGCGGTACCATCGAGGAAGCCGAAGCGGATGAAATACAGACGCAGGAAGCGCGCGATCGGCGCCAGCGCGATCAGCGCGAAGCTTGCCTTGCGTCCCTGGCGATGCATGGCCACGGCCTGCAGCGTCGTGTAGCGGTTTTGCTTGGCGATGTAGTCGGACAGCGATTCCGCCGATGCGTGCAAGAGGTCGCCGTCGATCCGCGCCGCGTGGCCGTCGACGATCACCCGCTCGTGGACGACGTCGTCGCTCCAGCGCGCCCAGCGGCGGTCGAACAGCCGCACGTTCCAGTCGGGATAGCCTTCGCCGTGGTGCAGCCAGCGGCCCATGAAGCGGTTGCGCCGCGCGACGGCGAACGCGCTGGCACCAGGATTGTCGCGCGCGAATACGCCGGCGATGGCGCTCGCAAGCTCGGGCGTGACGCGCTCGTCGGCATCGAGACACAGCACCCAATCGTGCAGTGCCGCGGCGACGGCGAACTGCTTTTGCGCGCCGAAGCCGTCGAACGGATGATCGATGACGCGTGCGCCCAGGCGCTGCGCGACTTCCACGGTATCATCGCGGCTCCCCGAATCGACGACGACGGTGTCCGCTGCAAAGCGCGCCGATTCGAGACAACCGGGCAGGTCATGCGCAGCGTTGAGCGTGATGATGCAAAGCGACAAGGGTAGCGATTCGGCCATGGACCGGCGATTGTCAGCGGGAAATTTCGTGAAGGCGCGATTTTACGTGGTTTCGCGCGTCCGCTGCCGTTCGTTTCGCCCGCGCCGATGACACGGATCCTGGTCGTTCGACCATCCTCGCTGGGGGACGTCGTCTACGCGCTGGCCATCGCCGCCGATATCCGCCGTGCCGATCCGGGTGCCATCATCGACTGGGTGGCCGAGGAATCGTTCGCCGCATTGCCCGCGTTGCATCGGGACGTGCATGCGGTGATCCCGGTGGCATTGCGCCGCTGGCGCGCGTCGCTCGCACGCGGCTCGACGTGGCGCGAGTTCGCCACGTTCCGGCGCGCGATGACCGCCGTCCGCTACGACGCGGTGATCGACCTGCAGGAACAGTTGAAGGGCGCGATCATCGCGCGCCTCGCGCGCGGCCGCCGTCACGGCCTTGCCGCACGCTCGATCCGCGAGCCTCTCGCGACATTGCTGCATGACGTCCACCACGTCGTCGACCGCGACATCCATTTCGTCGCCAAGTGCAGGACGATCGCCGCCAGCGCGCTCGGCTACGCGATCGCAGGCGTTCCGCAGTGGCACTGGAAGCCGCTGATGGCCACACCGGCGACGCCGGAGCTGCCCTACGCGGTGCTGGTGACGGCGACTTCGCGCGCGGGCAAGCTGTGGCCGGAGGTGCTGTGGCGCACGCTCGCATCGCAGCTCGCGCAGAACGGGCTCGCCGTCGTGCTGCCGTGGGGAACGCCGGACGAGGAAGCGCGATGCCGACGCATTGCGAAAGGCGCCGCGCAGGTGCAGGTGCCGGCACGCCAGTCGCTGCCGGACGCGGCCGCGCTGCTTGCGCATGCGGCCCTCGTCGTCGGCGTCGACACCGGTCTGACGCACCTCGCCGCAGCGCTGGCGTCGCCGACGATCGCCCTGTTCACCGAAACCGATCCCGCACTGGCCGGCGTTGCGATCTGCGGCGGCGATGCGCGCGACCTGGGCGGCAACGGCGTCGTGCCGCTGCTCGGTGAAGTCGTCGATGCCGTGGGCGATGTCTACCGCAAGTTGCCGAATTGCTGATGCGCTTCGCCTATACGCTGCTGTGGATGCTGGCGCTGCCGTGGCTGCCGCTTCGGCTGTGGCTGCGCGGGCGCCGCGAGCCGGGCTATCGCGCGCGCATCGGCGAGCGTTTCGGCATCTACGCGAGGCACGCGCGCCAAGGTGCTGTGTGGGTGCACGCGGTGTCGGCCGGCGAGATGCGCGCCGCCGCGCCGCTCGTCGAGCGGCTGTTGCGCGCGCGGCCGCAGGTTCCGGTGCTGGTGACAGCGATGACTGCCACCGGCGACGAGGCCGCGCGCGCGCTCTACGGCGATCGCGTGGCCCACGCGTGGCTGCCCTACGACGTGCCATTCGCGGTCGCGCGCTTCGTCGAGCATTTCGCGCCGTCTGCCGGCATCGTCATGGAAACGGAGGCATGGCCCAACCTGATGCGCGCGTGCGTGCGTTGCAGCGTCCCCGTCTACCTCGTCAATGCGCGGCTGTCGGCGCGTTCCGCCGCCGGCTACGCGCGCATCGGCGCGCTGGCGCGCGCGACGTTCGCCGCGTTCGCCGGTGTGGCCGCGCAGAGCGACGACGATCGCGCGCGGCTCGCGCGCATCGGCGCACACGACATCGAGGTGTTCGGCAACCTCAAGTTCGACATGCTGATGACACCTCAACACAGCGCGTTGGCCGCGAGCTTGCGCGCGCGCTTCGGCGCCACGCGGCCGGTGCTCGTCGTCGCGTCCACTCGCGATGGCGAGGAAGCGCTGATCGTCGACGCGCTGTGCGCAACACCGTTGCCGCGCAACGCGCTGACGGTGATCGTGCCGCGCCACCCGCAGCGCTTCGACGGCGTCGCCGCGCTGCTCGTCGCGCGCGGGTGTGCAGTGCACCGCCGCAGCGCCGCGGGCGACGTCCCCGACGATGTCGCGTTCGTGCTCGGCGACTCGATGGGCGAATTGCCCGCGTATTACGCGGCGGCCGATGTCGCGTTCGTCGGCGGCAGCCTGCTGCCGTTCGGCGGCCAGAACCTGATCGAACCCATCGCGCTCGGCGTGCCGACGCTGATCGGCGAGCACACGCACAACTTCAGCGAAGTGGCCGCTGCAGCGGTCGCCGCAGGCGCCGCGCGGCGTGTGGCGAATGCGCCGGACCTGGTCGCGCAGGCCGCCGCGCTGCTGAACGATGACGCACAACGCGCGGTGATGCGCGAGCGCGCATTGGCGTTCCACGCCGCCCACCGCGGCAGCATCGACCGCCTGTGGCAGTGGCTCGCGCCGCGGATTGACGCCGCGCTGGCGCGCGCAGGGACGGCCTGAACGGCGTGCCGGTCAACCCTGCAGGCGGCGGTTCAGGTCCTCCAAGTCCTGCTCGGTCAACGTGCCGACCGCCGCTTTCAGCCGCAGCACGCCGATCAGGTAATTGAAATAGGCCGATGCCAGGTCGCGGCGGGCGGTGAACACGTTCTGCTGCGTGTTGAGCACGTCGAGATTGGTACGCACGCCGACTTCCTGGCCGACCTTGTTCGAGTCGTAGGCGACTTCGGCGGAATGCACGGCCTGCTCGTCGGCCTTGATCGACGCCACCGAGCTCTCGACGCCCGCGAAGCCGGTTTGCGCGTTAAACAGCGCCGTGCGCCGCGCAGCCTCGAGCGACTGCCGCGCATTGTCGCGCAACGCGATCGCCTCGCGCACCTTCGCATTGATGAAGCCGCCCTGGTAGATCGGCACGTTGAGCGCGATGCCGATCTGCCCCGAGCGCGCGTTGAAATCTCCCGCGAACGTCGACGTGCCGTTGCCGTACTGGCCCCCGTAGCTTGCGACCAGATCGACGGTCGGCAGGTGCGCCGCGCGCTGGCGGTCGATTTCCAGCGTGGCGATCTGCAACGTCGACTGCGCGACGTGGATCGCGGGATTTTCGCGCAGTGCGAGGTCGTTCCAGTACTTGGCGTCGTTGGGCTCGGGCAGCGACGGATCGAAATTCTGCGACAGCTTCGCGAGCGGACCCGGCGCACGGTTGATGATGGCGCGCAGCGCCGCGACCTTGTTATCGTAGTCGTTGCGCGTGGAGATTTCGCTGGCGACGTTCTGGTCGTATTTCGCTTGCGCTTCGTTGGTGTCGGTGATCGTGGCGACGCCCACTTCGAAGTTGCGCTTGGCCTGCGCGAGTTGCTCGGACACCGCCGCTTTTTGCGCGACGACGAGCTCGGTGTTGTACTGCGCGAGGAGCACGTCGAAGTACGCCGACGTGACGCGCAGCATCAGGTCCTGCTGCGCCGACGACAGCACGTAGTCGGCCTGCGCGACCTGCTCCTGCGCCTGGTCGTAGAGCACGACGTTGCCGACGCGGAAGATCGGCTGCGACGCCTGCACCGACAGCGAGCTGTTGCCGAAATTGCGCCCGAAGTTCTGTCCTTCGACAGCGGAAAGGTGCTGGTCGTAGCGGTTGACATTGGCCGCCGCGTCAGCGCTGACGTTCGGCAACAGGCCGGCGCGCGCCTGCGGCAGCTTCTCCTGGGTCGCCTGCCACATCGCGCGCGCCGACGCGAGCGCGGGATCGTTCTGCTGCGCGTCGTGATAGATGCGCAGCAGGTCGTCGGCGCGTGCGGACGGCGCGATTGCGATCGCGAGGGCGAAGGCGAGCACGAAAGTCGTCGGTTTCATCGTTGACGTTTTCGAAGAGTGGAGCGTTGGCTCAGTATCGGCGCATCGCCGGGTCGACCGTCGCTGCCCATGCCTCGACACCGCCTTCGAGATTGTGTGCGCGGTAGCCCTGGCGGCCGAGCCACGTCGTGACCATCGCGCTGCGCTGCCCGGTGTGGCACACGATCACCAGCTCACGCTCGCGCGGAAGCTCGCCGAAGCGTTGCGCGAGCTCGTGCATCGGCAGCGCCTGCGAGCCTGCGATCATGCAGATGTCGCGCTCCCAGTCCTCGCGTACATCGACCAGCAGCGGCGGCTCGCGCGACGCGTCGGCCTGCCATGCGGCGACCGTGACCGGGTCGAGTGCGGAAATCAAAACTCGAAGCGCGACGGCTGCGGCGCATTGCGCAGCGGCGTCACCACCGTCTCGAACAGCGTGCGCGACACGCGTGCGCCCGGCGCCGACCAGCGGATGACCTGCGCGGTCATCGCCGGCGCGTCGCCGACGACGGCGAATACGCGGCCACCCGGATTGAGCTGCGCGAACCAGGCCTCGTCGAGCAGCGGCGTCGAGCCGGTCAGCGCGATCACGTCGTACGTGTCGCTGCCGAAACCGCGCGCAGCGTCGGCCACTTCCACGCGCACGTCGGCGAAACCATGCGCGGCAAGCCGCGTCCGCGCGGCGTCGGCCAGCGGCGCATCGATCTCGACGCTGGTGACGAAGGCGCCGGAGCTGCGGCACAGCGCCGTGAAATAGCCGCTGCCGGTGCCGATTTCGAGCACGCTCTCGCCGCGGCGCAGCGTGAGCTCCTGCAGCACGCGCGCTTCCATCTTGGGCGACCACATCGACGAACCGTTGCCGAGCGGAATCTCGACGTCGGTGAAGGCCAGGTCGCGGTAGCGGGCGGGAACGTAGTCTTCGCGCTTGACCTTGAACAGCAGGCCGAGCACGTCGGGGTCGAGCACCTCCCAGGGGCGGATCTGCTGCTCGACCATGTTGAAGCGGGCTTGCTCGTAGTTCATCGGGTGCGCATTCTGTGACATCGTGGGCCGCGGCGGGTGGCTGGGGGGTGCGACATTATCCCGCGCCGGCGGTCCGCCGCGCAGCACCGCTGCAACTCGGATGCGTCCGTCATTGCACCACCATCGGTTCGGCCGGCGGCGGCGGTGGCAACGGCGGCGGAACAGCGGCCACGCCCGGCGCGCGTTGCAAACGCGTGGCACGGCGCGCGCGCCGCCGCGTCGACCACGTGTCGAGGTACGAATAGAGCACCGGCACCACGACCAGCGTCAACAGCGTCGACGTGATGACGCCGCCGATGATCGCGCGGCCCATCGGTGCCTGCGTCTCGCCGCCTTCGCCCAGGCCCAGCGCCAGCGGCAGCATGCCGCCGATCATCGCCGCCGTCGTCATCAAAATCGGGCGCAGCCTCACCTGCCCCGCCTGCATCAGCGCGTCGTGCAGGCTCGCGCCGCCGCGGCGCGCGCGGTTGGCGAAATCGACCAGCAGGATGGCGTTCTTGGTAACGAGCCCCATCAGCATGATGAAGCCGATCATCGAGAAAATGTTGAGCGTCGTGCCGGTCAACAGCAGCGCGAGGAATACGCCGATCAGCGAAAACGGCAGCGACGCCATGATCGCCAGCGGCTGCGTGAAGCTCGCGAACTGCGACGCCAGGATCAGGTAGATGAAGATCACCGCGAGCCCCAGTGCCGCCAGCGCCGCGTTGAACGAGTCGACCATGTCCTGCTGCTGGCCGCCGATCGAGAAGCGATAGCCGGGTGGCAGCACGGTGTCCTTGACGATCTTGTCGACGTCGCTGCCGACGTCGCCCGACGGGCGACCCTGTGCGCCGGCATACAGCGCGACGCGCCGCTGCAGTGCCTCGCGCTTGATGATCTGCGGGCTGGTCGACTCGACGATCTCGGCGACCTGGCGCAGCGGCACCATCCGCGACTCGCCGTTGGGGCCGAGCTTGTTCGTCGACAGGTAGAGGTTGCCGAGGTCGGACGCGAGCTCGCGGCGGTTGCGCGCGAGCTGCACGTTGACTTCGTAGTTCTGGCCATCCGGACCGAGCCAGTAGCTGACGGTGTCGCCGGCGATCAGCGGCCGCAGCGTCGCGCCCACCTGCTGGACGTTGATGCCGAGCGCGGCGGCGGCGTCGTTGTTGACGCGTATCGACAAGGCGGGATTGGCCGCCTTGTCGGACGTTTCGAGGTCGGCGATGCCCGGCACCTGCGCCACGCGCGCCTTCAACTGCGCCATAAGCTGCGACAGCGTGTCGGGATCGGGTCCCAGCACGTTGACGAAAATCGGCCGGTCGAAGCCCAGCGAAAGCTCGATGCCGGCGATCGGCAGCACCGCATTGCGGATGGCGATTTCCAGGTCCTTCTGCGAGCGCTTGCGATCCGCGCGATCGGTGAGGCGCAGGTCGACCCGCGCGTAGTTGCGGCCCTCGTCGGTGCCGACGGTGGTCATCGCCAGCTCGATTTCCGGGAACTGCTTCAGCACCTGCTCGACCTGGCGCACCTTGGTGTTCGTGTAGTCGAGGCTCGATCCGACCGGCGTGTTGAGCCGCAGCGAAATGAAGCCCTGGTCGGCCTGCGGCACGAACTCGGTGCCGACCAGCGGCACGACGAAGAAGCTGGCGACGAACGTGACCAGCGCAATCACGATGACCTTGATCCGGTGCGCGAGCGCCCACGCGAGCACGCTGCCGTAGACGCGGTGCATCCATTCGATGAAGTGCTCGACGCCCTGCATCACGCGCCCGAGCCACGGCACGCGCGCGAAGCGGCGCTCGGGCGGGTCGTGCCACAGCGACGACAGCATCGGGTCGAGCGTGAAGCTGACGAACAGGCTCACCAGCACGGCGACCGCGACCGTCACGCCGAACTGGAAGAAGAAGCGGCCGATGATGCCGCTCATGAACGCGATCGGCACGAACACGGCGACGATCGCGAACGTCGTCGCCATCACCGCAAGACCGATTTCGTCGGTGCCGTCGCGCGCGGCGTCGACGTGGCTCTTGCCGAGCCCGAGATGCCTGACGATGTTCTCACGCACGACGATCGCGTCGTCGATCAGAAGGCCGATGCACAACGACAGCGCCATCAGCGTCAGGAAGTTGAGCGAGAAGCCGAACGCATTCAACGCGATGAACGTCGCCACGACGGAGATCGGCAGCGTGAGACCGGTGATGATCGTGCTGCGCCAGCTATGCAGGAACAGGAACACGATCAGTACGGTGAGAAGGCCGCCTTCGAGGATCGTGTGCTTGACCCGGTCGACGCTGCGTTCCACCTGCTGCGCCGAATTGTTGACGACGCGCAGCTCGACGTCGGCGGGCAGCCGCGCCTTCAGCACGTCGATCGCCTTCAGCACCTCGCGGCCCGTCTCGACGATGTTGGCGTCCTGCGCCTTCAGAAGGTCCAGCGTGATTGCAGCGTGGCCGTTGATCCGCGCGATCGATGTCTCTTCCTTCTCGCCGTCGATGACGTCGGCCACCTGCGACAGGTAGACGGGGCCGCCGCCCTGCTGCGCGACGATGATCCGCCCGAACTGTGCCGGCTCCTTGATCTTGCCGTCGACGCGCACGACGGTGTCGCTGGCACCGTGCGACAGGCGGCCCGCGGGCACGTCCTGGTTGGCGTCGCGCACGGCGTTCATCACCTGGTCGACGCCGATGCCGAGCGATGTCAGCGCGTTCGGCTTGATCTGGATGCGGATTTCGCGCGTCACGCGGCCGTTGACGTTGATGCGCGCGATGCCAGGGACATTTTCCAGCCCGCGCACGATCGTCTGGTCGGTCAGCGACGTGAGCTCGCGCAATCCCGTCGTCGGCGACAGCACCGCCAGCGACAGCACCGGCTGCGTGTTTTCCGAGTCCGCGCGGACGATCAGCGGGTCCTTCACGTCGCGCGGGAACAGCGGCCGGGTCTGCGACACCTTGTCGCGCACGTCCTGCATCGCGCGGCTCATGTCGGTGTCGAGGCGGAACTCGGCGAACACCGAGCTCGAGCCTTCCACCGAGTTCGAGCGGATGATCTTGACGCCGGCGACCGTGTTGATCGCGTACTCGAGCGGCTTGGTGACGTCCGACTCGACCGCCTCCGGGGCGGCCCCCGGGTAGGCGGTGTCGATTTCCACGTACGGCAGGCTCACGTCCGGCATCTGCTCGACGCGCAGGCGCTGGTACGAAAACGCGCCGAGCACGGTGATGCCGACCATCACCATCGTGGCGAAGACCGGGTTGGCGATCGAGGTGCGCGTGATCCACATGGGAGTGACTTCGGCGTCGCGCGTCAGCCGCTGCGCGTGTCGGGGCGCGCCAACGTCGCCTTTACCAGTACCGGCGCGCCTTCCTTCAGGTTCTCGAAGCGTCCCGCCAGCACGGGCACGCTCGGCGGCAGCGCCGTCTTGAGCTCGATGACGCCGCTGTCGTCGTCACGGCGTCCGACGACGACGATACGCTTGGTCAGCTTGCCGGCGGCGATTGTCCACACATACGTCAGCCCGGCCTCGTTGCGCACCGCCGCGAACGGCAGCGTGGTGACCGGCGCCGACGACGCGAGGGCGATGCGGCCCTCGGCGAACATGCCGCCGCGCAGACTGGCGTCGGCGTTCTTCAGTGTCACGTACACGAGGATGGCACGCGTGCCGGGCTCGGCGGTCGGATTGATGCGGTCGATGCGACCGGCGAAACGGCGGTCGGTGAAGCCGTCGACGCGCAAGTCGACGCTCATCCCCACCGCGAGCTCGGGAATGTCGCTCGCCGGCACCATCGCCTGCAGCTCGAGGTCGCGCAGGTCGACGATGGTTGCCAGCGGCGCATCGAAGGGCACTTTTTCGCCCGGCTGCACGTTGCGCCTGGACACGGTGCCCGACAGCGGCGAGAGCACCGCCGCATCGCGCAATGCGATCTGCGCACTGCGTAGCTGCGCTTCGGCCGACTTGACGCTGCCGCCGGCGACGTTGAACCCCGATTCGGAGCTGTCGAACGCGTTTTGCGAGATGAACTTCTGGTCGAGCAGCTTGACGTTCATTGCACGCGTCTTGGTGGCGAGCGCCAGTTGCGCGCGCGCGCTTTCCAGCGCGCCCACGCGTTCGGCAACCTTGGCGTCGAGGTCGGCGGTGTCGAAGCGCGCGATCACCTGCCCGGCTTTGACGGCGTCGCCTTCGCGGATGGTGATTTCGCGGACTTCGCCGGAAACCTTCGCCTTGACCACGGCCTGGTTGAGCGGCTGCAGCGTGCCGGAAACGGGCAGCCAGCGGTTGAGCGGGCGCGCGCGGGCGTAGGTCAGGTCGGCGGACGTGAACTCCATCGTCATCCCCGCCCGCGGGTCGGCGTCGGCGTGCGTGTCGCGTTTCATCATCCGCGACGCCACCGCAGCCGCCAGTGCGCCGACGACGAGCAATGCGCAAAACGCGCCCAGCATGCGCCGCCGTGTCCAGAGACGTTTCATCCGAGAAATTCCCCCAGGGGCGGCACGCGACACTGCACTTGTGGCGCAGCACGCCGGGTAGCGCCGCCCGTCGTAGCATGGTAATGCCGTTGGATGCGGTGACGTGCCTGCAAGGATTCACCGCCCCAAAACCCGGCAACGTTACCGGATCGGGGGAGTCCCGCGCAATGCCGGTGCGACCAAGTGCCGCCGGCCGCGACGAACGGACGCCTCCACAAGGGTGATAATGGCGCCCCGGCACGACAGACGCCGGGAGCGCCGCCGCCAATTGACACCGGCGAAGCGCCGCCCCGATAATTTAACGCCGCCCTCATCCACCGCACCCTCGTCGGAGGTTCCCCGCATGAACGTCTCACACAAGCTCGGCTTGTCGCTCGTCGCAGCCGCGCTCCTCACTGTTTATGGCTGCAGCAACAAGGAAGAGCCCAAGACGGCCGCCGTCGCGCCGGCGCCCGCCGACGACTCGGTGACCGTCACCATCGGCAGCGCCGGCCCGCTCACGGGCGGCATCGCGCACCTGGGCAAGGACAATGACAACGGCGTCCACCTGGCGATCGACCAGGCCAACGACAAGAAACTCAAGATCGGCGGCAAGACGATCAAGTTCGTCGTCGATAGCGAAGACGACCAGGCCGATCCGAAGCTCGGACCAACGATCGCGCAGAAATTCGCCGACGCCAAGGTCGCGGGCGTGGTCGGTCACCTCAACTCGGGCGTGACCATTCCCGCGTCGGCGGTCTACAACCAGGCCGGAATCCCGATGATCTCGGGCTCGGCCACCAACCCGACGCTCACCGAGCAGGGCTTCAAGAACGTGTTCCGCGTGGTCGGCCGCGATGACCAGCAAGGCCCGGCCGTCGCGCAATACCTCGAGTCGCTGAAGGTCAAGAGAGTCGCCATCGCCGACGACGCAACCGCCTATGGCGAGGGCCTCGCCAACGAAGTCGAGAAGACGTTGAAGGCCGCCGGCGTGCAGATCGTCGCGCGCGAAAAGACCAACGACAAGGCCACCGACTTCAAGGCCATCCTGACGAACATGAAGGGCAAGAAGCCGGATGCCGTGTTCTACGGCGGGATGGACGCGACCGGCGGCCCGATGCTGAAGCAGGCGCGCGAACTGGGCATCAAGAGCGTGTTCTCGTTCGGCGACGGCGCGTGCACGGCAGAAATGTCCAAGCTCGCCGGCCCGGCGTCCGAAGGCATGATCTGCTCGCAGGCCGGGCTGCCGGTGGAAGCGGCCAGCAAGGCGTTCGTCACGGCGTTCAACGCCAAGTACGGCGAAATCAAGCAATACGCGCCATTCACTTACGATGCTGCCAACCTGCTGATCGCCGCGATGCAGAAGGCCGATTCGACCGACCCGGCGAAGTACCTGCCGTCGCTGCAGTCGATCAGCTACGACGGCGCCACCGGCCACATCGAGTTCGACGACAAGGGTGATCGCAAGAACGCCGAAATCACGATCTTCACGCTGAAGGACGGCAAAGTCGTGCCGATCGCCGTCGTCAAGGGCGGCAAGTCGACCTCGTTCGACGACTTCATGAAGACGGCCGACGCGTCCGCACCGGCAGCAGCCCCTGCGGCCGACGCGACGGCAGCGGCATCCACCGCGACACCGGCCACGCCTGCGATGGCGCCCGCCGCCGAGCCCAAGAAGTAAGGCCTTCGGGTCTGGATGTCACAACGGCGCCCTTCGGGGCGCCGTTTTTTTGCGCATTTTCCGCGGGCCATTGCCGCGCGGCATCGGTTGCAGCGACAATTCGACCCGTACCTGGCCATCCGAACGGACCCCTCGCCTGGACATTTTCCTGCAGCAAATGGTCAACGGCCTCACGCTGGGCAGTGTGTACGCCGTCGTGGCGCTGGGCTACACGATGGTCTACGGCATCGTCCAGCTGATCAATTTCGCGCACGGCGAAGTGGTGATGATCGGCGCGATGGTCGCGTACTCGGTGATTTCAGCGCTCACGGCGGCGCACGTGCACCTGCCGCCGATCGCGATCGTCGCCCTCGCGACGCTCGCCGCCGTTCCCACCTGCATGCTGCTCGGCTATCTGCTGGAGCGCGTCGCGTACCGGCCGCTGCGGCGCGCGCCGCGGCTGGCGCCGCTGATCACCGCCATCGGCCTGTCGATCATCCTGCAGCACGTCGCGCTGATCATCTGGAGCCGCAACCCGCTGCCGTATCCGCAAGTGGTGAAGACGGTCACCTACTCGCTGACCGGCAACCCCGGCGGCGCGACGATCACCAACGTGCAGGTGACGATCCTGGCGATGTCGGCGGCGATGATGGGCGGCCTTTTACTGCTCGTCTACCGGACGCGGCTCGGCATCGCGATGCGCGCCACCGCGCAGAATCAGGCGGTGGCCGGGCTGATGGGAATCGACATCGACAGCGTCATCGCGATCACGTTCGCGATCGGCGCGGGACTCGCGGCGGTGGCGGGCGTGATGGTCGGCAGCTATTACGGCGTCGCGCATTACCAGATGGGCTTCCTGCTCGGCCTCAAGGCTTTCTCCGCCGCCGTCCTGGGCGGCATCGGCAACCTGGGCGGCGCGGTGCTGGGCGGCCTGCTGCTCGGCGTCATCGAAGCGCTGGGCGCAGGCTATGTCGGCGACCTCACCAACCTGTGCCAGCTCGCGCCGTGGTTCGATGCGCTGCGGCTGCGCTGCACCGGCGATCCCAATCTCGCGCTGTTCGGTTCCAACTACCAGGACGTGTTCGCGTTCCTGGTGCTGATCTGCGTGCTCATCTTCCGCCCGTCGGGGCTGCTCGGCGAACGCGTGTCCGATCGCGCGTGAAGCGATGAAGACACCCGCGCTGCGATCGATGTTCGACCGCAAGAAGAACCCGCGCGTCGCGTGGACCGGCATCGTGCTGATGACCCTCGCGCTGCTCGCGCTGCCGTTCGCGCTGGCCGGCGTGGGCACCGCGTGGGTGCGCATCACCAACCTCGCCATCCTGTACTGCTTCCTGGCGCTCGGTCTCAACATCGTCGTCGGCTTCGCCGGGCTGCTCGACCTGGGCTACATCGCCTTCTACGCGGTCGGCGCGTATGTCTATGCGCTGCTGGCAAGCCCGCACTTCAACATCCACCTGCCGTTCTGGATCATCCTGCCAATCGGCGCCGCAGTGGCCTGCCTGTTCGGCGTGCTGCTGGGAACGCCGACGCTCAAGCTGCGCGGCGACTACCTCGCGATCGTCACGCTGGGCTTCGGCGAGATCATCCGCATCTTCCTCAACAACCTGTCGTCGCCGGTCAACATCACCAACGGTCCGCAGGGCATCTACATGATCGACCCGTTCCACTTCGGCTCGTTCTCGTTCGCGCGTCCGCAAACGATGGCCGGGCTCGATTTCAGCGGGCCGGTCAAGTACTACTACATCCTGCTCGCCGCACTCGTGCTGTCGATCGTCATCAACCTGCGGCTGCAGGACTCGCGGATCGGACGCGCGTGGGAGGCCATCCGCGAAGACGAGATCGCCGCACGCGCGATGGGCATCAACACCCGCAACATGAAGCTGCTCGCGTTCGCGATGGGCGCGTCGTTCGGCGGTATCGCCGGCGGCATGTTCTCCGCCATCCAGGGGTTCATCAGTCCGGAAAGCTTCGTGCTCGTCGAATCGGTGATGGTGCTGTCGATGGTCGTGCTGGGCGGCATGGGCAACGTGTTCGGTGTCGTGCTGGGCGCACTGCTGCTGTCGTTCATCCCGGAATTGCTGCGCTACACGGTCGGGCCGATCCAGCAGGCAGTGTTCGGCCGCACGCTGATCGACCCCGAGGTGATCCGCATGCTGCTGTTCGGCTTTGCGCTGGTGCTGATGATGCTGTTCCGTCCCGCCGGAATCTGGCCGTCGGCGTTGCGCAAGCGCGAGCTCGAGGCACGCCCGACGTGAGCGCAGAGCCGCTCGCGCTGCTGGCGGCGACCGGCGTGGCCAAGCGCTTCGGCGGCGTGCACGCGCTGTCCGGCGTCGACTTCACGATCCGCCGCGGCGAAATCTACGGGCTGATCGGCCCCAACGGCGCGGGCAAGACGACGCTGTTCAACGTGCTGACCGGCATCTACGCGCGCGACGAAGGCGAGTTCCTGTTCGACGGCGAGCCGCTCAACGACCTGAAGCCCAACGAAGTCGCCGAGCGCGGCATCGCGCGCACGTTCCAGAACATCCGCCTGTTCGCCAACCTGTCGGCGCTGGAAAACGTGATGATCGGCCGCCATGTGCGCACGCATGCCGGCGTGTTCGGTGCGATCGCCCGCAATGCGCGCACGCTCGCCGAGGAAAAGGCCATTGCAGCGCGCGCTTACGAGTTGCTCGAATACGTTGGCGTCGCCGAGCGTGCGAATCACCTCGCGCGCCACCTGCCCTACGGTTTCCAGCGCCGGCTGGAGATCGCGCGCGCGCTCGCCACCGACCCGAAGCTGCTCGCGCTCGACGAGCCCGCTGCCGGCATGAACGCCACCGAGACGGCGACGCTCGCGAGCCTACTGCACGACATCCGCCGCGACGGCACGACGATCCTGTTGATCGAGCACGACATGAAGCTGGTGATGGGCGTTTGCGACCGCGTGCTGGTGCTCGACTACGGGCGCAAGATCGCCGAAGGACCGGCGGTCGAGGTACGCAACAACCCCGCCGTCATCGCCGCGTACCTGGGCGGCGACATCGAGCTCGACACCAAGGGCACGCAGTGAGCGCCGCAGCGCCGCTGCTGGTGCTCGACAAGCTCGCGGTCTCCTACGGTGAGATCCGCGCGGTCAAGGGCATCGATTTGACCGTCGGCAAGGGCGAGCTGGTGTGCCTGATCGGCACCAACGGCGCCGGCAAGACGACGACGCTGAAGGGAATCTGCGGATTGCAGCCGGTGCGCTCGGGAACGATCCGCTACGACGGCAACGACGTCACCGGCATGCGTTCGTTCAAGCTCGTGCGCCGCGGTCTTGCGATGGTGCCCGAGGGACGCGGCGTGTTCGGCGGCCTCACCATCGACGAAAACCTCGCGATGGGCGCGTATATCCGCGACGACCGTGCCGGCATCGCATCCGACCTGGCGGGCATCTACGCGCTCTTTCCGCGGCTCTACGAGCGCCGCAGGCAGACCGCCGGCACGCTGTCGGGCGGCGAGCAGCAGATGCTCGCCATCGGCCGCGCGCTGATGTCGCGGCCGAAGATGCTGCTGCTCGACGAGCCGTCGATGGGGCTTGCACCGTTGATGGTGCAGAAGGTCTTCGAGACGGTGCTTTCCGTGTCGCGCTCGGGCGTGACGATCCTGTTGATCGAGCAGAACGCGAAGCTCGCGCTCGAGGTGTCGAGCCGCGCCTACGTGATGGAATCCGGAGAGATCACGCTGTCGGGCGACTCGAAGACGCTGTTGCACGACCCGAAGGTGCGCGCCGCCTATCTCGGCGCCGCGTGAACCGCGAGCCTCCGATCGAACCGCGCGACTTGCCGGCCGACGCCGGCGCGCCGTGGCCACGCCGCGTCTCCGCGACGCGTGCGCTCGCCTGGTACGCCGAAGCAATGCGGCTGTGGAAACTCGCCCCTTTCACACTGTGCGCACTGGGCTTTCTATCGCTCGCGTGCGAACTCTTGCTGCAACTCATTCCCGACGCGGGAATGCTCGCGTCGAAAATCGTCGCGCCCGTGGTCACCTGCGGGCTGTACATCGCCACGCATGCGGTGGCCACCGGCGGCCGCGCGCGCGTCGCCGATGCACTGAAGCCGTTCGCAGCCAGCGCGTCCGCCATTGCGGCGATCATCGTGTCGAGCCTCGTGATATTCGCGGCGGAAGCGCTCACCGCGTACGCGGTCGCCGGCAGCAACCTGCTGCGTGCCGGCGCGTCGAGCGGTTCGATGAGCGTCGCCGACGTGATGCTGATGTTCGCCGCCGGCGTGGCGGCATCGCTGCCGTTCACGCTGGTGGCGCTGTGCGCGCTGCTCGACGGTGACGGTTTCGCGCGTGCGTTTCGCGTGAGCATTGCGGCGTTTGCACACAACGTTCCGGCGTTCGTGCTCTACGGCGTGCTGTCGTACGCATTGCTGCTGGTCGGCATGGCGACATCCGCGCTGGGGCTCGTCATCGTGCTGCCGCTGTGGGCGACGTCCGCGTACGCCGCATGGCGTGACCTGCTGCATCCCGCCGACGCTCGCTGAATCAGCCGCGGTGGAATCCGGTGCGAGCGCGCTCGGGTTCGACGGCCTCGACCAGCACGCCGTCGACCTGCGCCAAGTGTGGGCCGCGCGACGCCCACGCGATGAGCTTCGCCACCGC
>DATCFA010000173.1:0-7126 GCA_036509805.1 Casimicrobiaceae bacterium | reverse complement strand
CCCTTGACGTGGCGAAACACTGCTTCGACACCCCAGAAACATCCGCCGGCAAATACTGCCGTCTGCGGACCCTTGGCGGTCGCGGCCGGGATGTCGACCGTCGGCGCCGGCAGCACAACCGCGCCGCTCGCCGCGCCGCAGGCCTGCACCGCCATCAGCATGCAGGCGGCAACCACGCTGGCAATGCGTCGCGCCATCGCTCGTACAATCGGTCGTGCATTCGAACTCAGCATGATGTTGCCTCGTGTAGTGATGCATGGACGGACGCTCGCGGGTGGATGGGTGCCAAAGGCACCGGCGTCGCGAATGGTTTGTCGTAAGACGCCGATTGCGTGCACAGGTTCAAACCAGATCCCGCGGATCCCGCACCGCTGCGCGTCCTGAGGCGGGTGTCGACCCTCATGCGCGCGCGCAACTGGCTGCACTGACGGCCTGCAGCACAGCGCCTGTCTGCGGATCCTCGACGAACGCCACCACGTCGAGCTGGTCGCGCTTCCATCCAGCGGGCAATGCCAGCGTCCGCTGCGCATGCACGGCGCCTGCGCTGAGGTCGAACGGGCCCAGCCACGCGCGCACGACGTGATCCTCGTGCAGCGTGGCGCCGCCGTTCTCGCCGCGGGCCACCTGCGAAGTAAGCCCGTTCTCGGTAACCGCCACGTACAACGCCGCCGGTCGCGCGCGGGCGGCGGTCGTTGCATCGGCGTCGACAACGAGCTGCGCGTCGGCGCCGATTCGCGCCTGCACGCGGATGTTGGCGGCGGCGCGCGTCGCATTGACCTTTTGCACCGCCTCCGGCAGCGCTGCCGGCGCCAGGTCGATCTCGGTGCCGCCGACGAAGAAATGCGGCGTGTAAACGGTGGCGTGGTGGTTGACGTGGACCAGCCATTCCTGCCTCCGCGCGAACGCGTCCTGCGCGAACGGATCGTTCCAGCCGAGGTAGTCCCAGTATCCGACGTGCAGCGCCAGCGGTATCGCCTTGGCGCCGGCTTCCAGTGCCCGGTCGAGGTGGCTCAAGCGCGCATCGGCCGGCGGACAGCTCGAACAGCCTTCCGACGTGTACAACTCCACCAGCGCGGCGGTGACGCTGGCGCTTTGTGCATCGCATCCGGCAACGGCCATCGTCGGCATCGCCAGCGGTGCACACGCCGCGGTGGTGCAAAACAGGAAAGCCGGCCATTTCATCGGGTACACCTCCATGCGGGATCGCCGTTATCGCATGCGCCGCGCCGAATTGAAGCGTGCACGCCATGCGGCCGGCAATCGCGCGGCCGCCGTGGTGATGAGTCGCCGGACACCGCGTTTTCTTACAGCTCCGCTACCGTACGCCGGAACCGACGAACACACCACCGGCGTGCGATCCGCACCATCAGGGCGATCATCGACCGCCGGCACCCGCGCCTGACCGGGCACGCGTACGCGCTCACCGGCGACACCGTGCGCTGAAACGCCGCGCGGCCTCAGCGCCCGCTCGGCGCCCGCTCGGCGCCCGTTCAGCGCTCGTTCAGCACCCGCTACGCGCGCGCGGCGCGGGATGCCAGAATGCGGCCCGGGCGCCGTACTTTGCTGCGTTTCGTGCCCGCACAGCGCCTGCGACCACTGCCGACCATGCCCGTGACACCGAAGCAACCTGCCGCACTGACGATCCTGCGCCGGCTGGAGGCGGAGAGCATCCACATCCTGCGCGAGGTGGTGGCCGAAGTCGAGCGCCCGGTCATGCTGTATTCGATCGGCAAGGACAGCGCGGTGATGCTGCATCTGGCGCGCAAGGCGTTCTTCCCCGCGCCGCCGCCCTTCCCTCTGCTGCACGTCGATACGACTTGGAAGTTCCGCGACATGTACGCGATGCGCGCGCGCGTGGCACAGCAATGGGAACTGATCGTCCATGTGAATCCCGAGGCGGCAGCGCTGGGCATCAACCCGTTCACGCACGGATCGGCGATGCATACCGAAATGTGGAAGACGGAGGGCCTGAAGCAGGCGCTGGACCAGCACGGATTCGACGCGGCGTTCGGCGGCGCGCGGCGCGACGAGGAGAAATCGCGCGCAAAGGAGCGCATCATCTCGTTGCGCTCGGCAGCGCATCGCTGGGATCCAAAGGACCAGCGCCCCGAGCTGCTGCGGCTCTACAACACGCGCAGGAACGAAGGCGAGAGCCTGCGCGTATTTCCGCTGTCCAACTGGACCGAGCTCGACGTCTGGGAATACATCCGCCAGCAGCGCGTCGAGGTCGTGCCGCTTTATTTCGCCGCCGAGCGAACCGTCGTCCGGCGCAATGGCGCATGGATCATGGTCGACGATGCGCGCATGCCGCTCGCCGCAGGCGAACAGCCGGAGCAGCGGCGCGTACGCTTTCGCACGCTCGGCTGCTATCCGCTGACCGGCGCCATCGAATCCAGTGCGGACAGCGTCGACGCGATCATCCGCGAGCTCGCCGCGGCGACCCATTCCGAGCGCCAGGGCCGCGTGATCGACCACGACACCGCAGGCTCGATGGAGCAGAAAAAACAGCAGGGCTACTTCTGATGCCGCCGGACACGCCCTCGCCTGTCGCGCCACCGGCGGATGGCAGCGGTGGCCTGTTGCGCCTGATCGCGTGCGGCAGCGTCGACGACGGCAAGAGCACGCTGCTGGGCCGGCTGATCCACGAAGCGCACGCGATCCGCGACGACCAGCTCGCGGCGCTGAAGGCGGACTCGCGCAAATACGGAACGCGCGGCGACGACATCGATTACGCATTGCTCCTCGACGGCCTTGCCGCCGAGCGCGAGCAAGGCATCACGATCGATGTCGCCTACCGCTATTTCACGACGGCGCGGCGGCGCTACATCGTCGCCGATACGCCCGGCCACGAGCACTACACGCGCAACATGGTCACCGGCGCGTCGACGGCCGACTTGGCCATCGTGCTGGTCGACGCGCGCAAGGGGCTCACCGACCAGACGCGCCGCCACAGCTATATCGTGTCGCTGCTGGGCGTGCGCCCGGTCGTGCTGGCGATCAACAAGATGGACCTGGTCGGTTATTCGCAAGCGGTCTACGACGCCATCGAGGCGGAGTACCGCGCGTTCGCCGCGGCACTCGGCCAGCACGACGTCACCTGCATTCCGCTGTCGGCCGTGCACGGCGACAATGTCGTCGCATCACTCGGCAATACCGGCTGGTACCGCGGCCCGATGCTGATGGAGCACCTCGAGACGGTCGTCGTCGGCGACGCGCTTGCATCCGGCGCGTTCCGGATGCCCGTGCAATGGGTCAACCGTCCGAACCTCGACTTCCGCGGATTCGCCGGCACGATCGTCAGCGGCAGCGTGCGCGCCGGCGACCCCATCGACGTGCAGCCGTCGGGATTGCGCTCGCGCGTCGCGCGGATCGTCACCGCCGACGGCGACCTCGACGTCGCCATCGCCAACCAGGCGGTGACGCTGACACTGACCGACGAGATCGACGTGAGCCGCGGCGACGTGTTCGGCAGCGCCGACGACCCTTGCACCAGTGCCGACCAGTTCGAGGCGTCGCTGGTGTGGATGGACAGCGCGCCGATGCTGCGTGGACGCAACTACCTGATGAAGATCGGCACCAAGACGGCCAACGCGACGATCGCGCCACTCAAGTACCGCGTCAACATGCATACGCTCGAGCATGTCGCCGCCGACAAGCTCGAGCAGAACGACATCGGCGTCTGCGACGTCGAGCTCGACCGCGCGATCGCCTTCGAGCCCTACGCGGTCAATCGCGACCTGGGCGGCTTCATCCTCATCGACCGCATGACCAACAACACCGTCGGCGCGGGGCAGTTGCGCTTCGCGCTGCGGCGCTCGACGAACATCCACTGGCAATCGTTCGACATCCACCGTGGCGTGCGCGCGACGATCAAGTCGCAGAAGCCGTGCGTGCTGTGGTTCACCGGACTGTCGGGCGCGGGCAAGTCGACGATCGCCAACCTGGTCGAGAAGAAGCTGCATGCGCTGGGGCGCCACACGTACCTGCTCGACGGTGACAACGTGCGCAAGGGACTCAACAAGGACCTCGGGTTCACCGACGCCGACCGCGTGGAGAACATCCGCCGCGTCGCCGAAGTGGCCACGCTGATGGCCGACGCCGGCCTCATCGTGCTGACGGCGTTCATCTCGCCGTTTCGCGACGAGCGCGCGATGGCGCGCGCATTGCTGCCTGCCGGCGAGTTCCTCGAGATCTTCATCGACACGCCGCTGGCGGTGGCCGAGCAGCGCGACGTCAAGGGTCTCTACGCAAAGGCGCGCCGGGGACAGCTCGCCAACTTCACCGGCATCGACTCGCCGTACGAGGCTCCGGCCGATCCCGAGATCCGCATCGACAGCGCGATCACGCGCCCCGACCAGGCGGCCGAGCACATCGTCCTGCAATTGCAGAAGCGCGGATTCCTCGCCGCCTAGATGCGGCGGGCGCGGCTAGAACGCGTAGCCGTAAGTGGCGATATCGCGCGCAAAGCGCTGCGCGACGATCTCGCGCGTCTCGTCGGTGTAGTACTCGCGGTAGTCACGGTGGTTCGAGCGGTTGACGTGCGGCAGCGCCGCCGGGATGCGCAGGCGGTTGGCGACGGTGGCAAAATCCGTGTCGAGCTGCTCGTAGCGCCCGACGTAATCCACCATCAGCTCGCCGCCTTCGTCGACGACATAGTCGAGCTGGTTCCACGTCGTGCGTTCGACGATGCCCGTCGTCGCGTGCTTGACGAAGTCGCTGAACGTCTTCGTGTGCGTCTGCACGTAGCGTGCAAAGTCGTTCGGCGCGGTGACCTGCACGCACATCGCGTACCACGACACCAGACGGTCCCATGGATTGCGCACGAACGCGAACTTGTGGTAGCGCTCCCATTGTTCCGGCGACACCAGCGGGCGCAGCGCGCGCGCATGCCGATGGAGGCCGCGGCCGTACTGCTGCGAGTCGATCGTGTCGTCGTTTTCCCGCAGCACCGTTTCCACCGACAAGCCGCCGGTCTTCTGGATATGCACAAAGATGCAGCCGAGCTTGTGCGAAATGATCATCGTTGCGCCTCGCCGCGTCAGCCCGACACCGCGAGGGAAGCGCGTGTCGCCGCAAACGCGTCGGATTCGCACTGCGCCAGGAGGTCCTTGTAAAGCGCGCGAATCGCGTCGCCGGTGAATTCGCGCAGGTTGGCGTTGAGATCCGCGTCGCTGGCGTGCTGGTTGCGCAGGCCATTCTCGACGAAGCGGTCGGCCTCGGCCGCGTGTGGCGCGACAGCGAGCGGCACGTCGAGGCGCGTCGCGATGCGGCCGACGACGCTGCGCCAATCGTCGAGGAGATCGGCGTAGCGGACATGAATGGCTTGCGCACCGACGCTTGCAATGAATTGTTCGACGCGCTGCATGTACGCAAACCAGAGCTCGATGCCGGCGGTGACCGGCATGTCACCGCGTGCTTCCAGCGAGCGCGCCACCTCGAGCGGATTGCGCACCGGCACCACATAAGCCGCACGATAGCCGGCTTGCGCCAGCGCGCGATGCCACAGCGGCGCGAGCAGGCAGATTCGCGGGTCCTTGATGACGACAAGCGCGCGGTCTTCGTATTCCGCCGCCATCAGTGCGCCAACATCCCCGATGAAATCCTCGACCAGGTCGCCGGCCACCGGCAAGTCGAAGTCCGCAATGCTCCAGTCGGCGCCGAGTTGCCGCAGCACGCGCTGGTTGAGGTCGTTGACCGCCTCCGCTTCCCAGAAGCCTTTCGGATTGACGCCGAGCTTCGCCGGTGCAATGCGTTGCGGAAGGAACGCACCGCAAAGGTTGATCACGCGCGCAAGCGCCGACGTCCCGCTGCGATGCATGCCGAGCACGACGAGCGCGACCTTTTCGGTGGGTTTCGACCCCGGCACCGCGCGGGGGCGTGACGCCGCGGCCGCGAGCGTTGCCTGCCACCGTACGGTCAGCGCGCGCAGGACATCCACCGGAAGCTCTTCGCCATGCCCGGTGCGCAGCCGCGAGCGCAGCAATGCCTGCCGGTTGCGCGGATGCTGGGGGCTCAATACGTTGCGCACATCGACAGGAGGCGCCAGCGCTTGCGCGAAAAATGCATCGGACATCGGGCGTGCTTTGGTGTTCGCCGCTTCGGTCGCCGCGGTGCCGTGGCCTTCGGGCTCACGGCGCAGGTAAAGTGTCCGCTCGACGGATACCGGCTCGACGTCCATCCCCGCGCGCACGCAGAAATCCCATCCGTGATAATCGACCACGTCGCGGAAACCATCGAGCGCGCGAAACAACGACCGTGCAACGAACAGGTTTCCGTTGGCGCCCGCCGCATCGCGACCGACCAGCACGAAGCTCGTCGACCCTGCCCATGTCCGCTTGACCGACCGGCGCGCATTGTCGGCAGCGGCGTAGGCCTCCGGATCACCGAGCTCGCCGTCGTCGGCGAACCTGGCAATGCGCGAAAATCCCCACGCCGGCACGTCGCGCACGATTTCGGCGACCAGCGATTCGATGCGATCGTGCGTGTAGAGGTCATCGGCGTCGAGGAATGCGATATAGCTGCCTTGCGCGACCGCAGCGCCTTCGTTCGCTGCGAGTGCCGCGCCGAGGCGTTCGCGCACGCGCAATTGCGTCGGCAATGGCAGGCCGGACAACGCAGCCTTTGCCACGGCCGCCGTATTGTCGGTCGAGCCATCGTCGACGACGATCAGCTCGATGTCCTTATACGTCTGCGACGCGACGGATTCGATCGAGCGCGCGATGAAGCGCGCGCTGTTGCGGGCCGTCATGACCACGCTGACGCGCGGCCAGTGCTGCGTGCGCGTGGCGAGGCGTTCCTGCTCGCGTGCAGCCCAGGTCTGCGCCATCGCCTCTTCCTCGGCATTCGCCTGCTGCCACATCAACTTGCCGAGGACCAGGCCCAGATTGTGGCGGACCATGGGCATCGTCCATCCGGTGCGTTCCGCCGCGTCGGCGAGGACGTCCAGCGCCTCTCGATAGCGCATCCTTTCGTATTGAACGACGCCGAGCATGTGTCGCGAATCGACGTCATCCGGATCCACAGCGAGCGCGCGTCGATAGAGCGATTCGGCGCGCCCGAGCGATCCGGCGCGATGCGCGGCAAGCGCCGCGAAGCGGGTGGACGAGTCCACGGCCGCGACCGCAGG
>DATCFA010000172.1:0-5089 GCA_036509805.1 Casimicrobiaceae bacterium | reverse complement strand
CACGATCGCCCGCGCCTCTTCGACGCCGCGCCGCAGTGGCTGATGAAGGGCGGCACGCCGCCGCTCGATCTCGTTGACGCGGCTGCGGCGACGCGCGTGGCCGACGACAGCGGCAACGAGCTCGCGCAGATCCTGCAGGGGTTGACGCGCACCACCGCGCGGATACGCGTCGTCGACCGTGAGCAGAAAGTCATCGCCAGCGCCGGCACGCTGAAGCGCAGCGACGACGCGCTGCCGCCGCCGGATTTCATCGAGCGCGTGCTGCACCCGCTCTACGCGCACGTGCTCGACCAACCGTCCGAGGATTTCCGCGAGGAGACGCCGGCGACGATCTCGCCGTCCCGCCGCGAAGTGGTATCGGCGCTGGACGGCATCGCGTCGACGGCGCGCCGTGCCGGCAGCGACCCGCGTGTGACGATCGTCAGCGCCGCCTATCCGATTTGGGTAGGCGACCGCGTACGCGGCGCGGTGATCGCCGAGGAGACCACCAACGCGGTACTGGCCGCGCGCAACCACGCGTTCGAGCGGCTGTTCACCATCGTGCTGGCGACGCTGTTGCTCGGATCGCTCGCGTTGACGCTCTACGCGACATGGCTCACGTCGCGGATCAGGCGGCTGCGCAACGATGCCGATACGGCGATCGATGCGCAGGGGCGCCTCACCGGCGAGCTCGCCGGCAGCACGGCCAAGGACGAGATCGGCGACCTGGCGCGCGGCATCGCCGGCGTGCTGACACGGCTGTCCGACTACGCGTCGTACCAGGAGCAGATGGCGGGCCGCCTGTCGCACGAGTTGCGCACGCCGCTTGCCGTCGTCAGGAGCTCGCTCGACAACCTGCGGCAGACGGCGATGCCGGCGGACGCGCGCGTCTACGTCGAGCGTGCGCAAGGCGGGATCGACCGCCTCGCGCACATCCTGACGCGGATGAGCGAGGCGACGCGCCTCGAAGGCGCGCTCGCCGACACGCTGCGCGAGCGCTTCGACGTCGGCGTGCTCGCAGGTGCGTGCGTCGACGGCTATCGCGTCGTCTATCCGCAGCGGCGGATCGAGTTCGACGCGCCCGGCGCGCCGGTGATGATCGACGGTGCGCCCGAGCTCGTCGCGCAGCTCCTCGACAAGCTCGTCGCCAACGCCGTCGAGTTCGCCACCGACGACCCGGTGCAGGTGACGCTGGCGCCAGCGCACGACGGCATTCACCTCGCCGTCAGCAACCTGGGGCCGATGCTGCCAGCCAGGATGCAGGGACGGTTGTTCGACTCGATGGTGTCGGTGCGCCAGGGCCCGCGCGACCACGAGCCGCACTTGGGGCTGGGCCTCTACATCGTGCGGCTGTGCGCCAAATTCCATGGCGCCACCACGCATGCGGACAACCGCGCCGACGGGCGCGGTGTGATCGTCAGCGTTGTGTTTCCGTTCGCAGCAAAGGTCCTCTGACGCGGGTACCGCAAGGCGCGCGACGCGACGCGCCCGCGTGGGGCGAAAACGGCTGTCGTCAATTCGACGGCCGCGGCACGCCGGACATTGGCGACAATGGCGGTTTACCCGTGCCGGACCCGCCCATGTTTGCCACCCTGCTGCGGCATCCCGCTGTCGCGTGCGCGTTGTTGCTGACCTGCTCCAACGTGTTCATGACGTTCGCCTGGTACGCGCACCTGCGCAACCTGGCGGGCAAGCCGTGGTGGATCGCGGCGTTGCTGTCATGGTCGATCGCGCTGTTCGAATACCTGTTCCAGGTTCCCGCGAACCGCATCGGCTACACGGAGCTCTCGCTCGGCCAGCTCAAGATCATGCAGGAGGTGATCACGCTGTGCGTGTTCGCGCCGTTCGCGATCTTCTACATGGGCCAGCCGCTGAAGCTCGACTTCCTGTGGGCGGGGCTGTGCATGATGGGTGCCGTCTACTTCGTGTTCCGCGCCTGAGCGCGTCGCTCGCGGCGACAAACCGTACAAGGACAATGCTGCCATGCGCATCCTGCACACGATGATCCGCTGCGGCGAGCTCGACCGCTCGATCGCTTTCTACACCGATGTGCTGGGCATGCGCCTGCTGCGCCGGCGCGACTATCCGGAGGGGAAGTTCACGCTGGCGTTTGTCGGCTATGCGAGCGAGGCCGAGGAGGCGGCGATCGAGCTCACCTACAACTGGGGCGTGACCGCCTACGACCACGGCACCGGATACGGCCACATCGCGATCGAGGTCGACGACGTCTACGCGGCGTGCGACGCAATCCGCAGCGCCGGTGGCACGGTCACGCGCGAGGCGGGCCCCATGAAGGGCGGCACGACGGTGATCGCCTTCGTTGCCGATCCGGACGGCTACAAGATCGAGCTGATCGGTCGGAAGTCATGACGGCGCCGCGCGAAACCGCCTTCACGCAGCAAAAGGCGCTCGCGGCTCCCGTCAACGCCGAACTCGTCCATTTGTCGCGGGCACGCTGAATGCACATCCATATCCTCGGCATCTGCGGCACGTTCATGGGCGGCATCGCGGCGATCGCGCGCGCCGCGGGGCATTCCGTTTCCGGCTGTGACGCCAACGTCTATCCGCCGATGTCCACCCAGCTCGAGGAGCTTGGCATCGAGCTGACCGACGGCTACGACGCGGCGCAGCTTCACGGCGTTGCGCGCGACGCCGACGTGTTCGTCATCGGCAATGTGGTGTCGCGCGGTAATCCGCTGGTCGAGGCGATCCTCGACGGCGGGCTGCCTTACGTCTCCGGCCCGGAATGGCTACGCGAGCACATCCTGCCGGGGCGCTGGACGCTCGCCGTGGCGGGCACGCACGGCAAGACGACGACGGCGTCGATGCTGGCGTCGATTCTCGAGCACGCGAACCTCGATCCGGGGTTCCTGATCGGCGGCGTGCCGCTCGACTTCGGTGTGTCGGCGCGGCTCACCGAGAGCGCGTTCTTCGTCATCGAGGCCGACGAATACGACACGGCGTTCTTCGACAAGCGCTCGAAGTTCGTCCACTACCGTCCGCGCACGCTGGTGCTCAACAACCTCGAGTACGACCACGCCGACATCTTCGCCGACCTGGCGGCGATCGAGACGCAGTTCCACCACCTGCTGCGCACCGTGCCGCGGATGGGACGCATCGTGACCAACGGCGCCGACGAGGCGCTGGCGCGCGTGATCGCGCGCGGCGTGTGGAGCGAGGTCGAGCGCTTCGGCGCCGACGACGTTCCCGCCAACGGCCCGGGATGGACGATCAGCGTCGACGGTGACGTGCTGCTGGGCAGTGCTGCGCAGGGCCGGCTCGAGCTCGCGATGAGCGGCCGCCACAACCAGCTCAACGCACTCGCCGCGATCGCCGCCGCACGCCACGCGGGCGTGCCGGTCGCGCACAGCCTGCAGGCGCTCGCGCACTTCGGCGGCATCCGCCGGCGGATGGAGGTACGCGGTGTCGCGCGCGGCGTCACCGTCTACGACGACTTCGCGCATCACCCGACGGCGATCGCAACGACGCTCGAGGGATTGCGGCGCAAGCTCGGCGCCGAGGCGCGCATCGTCGCCGTGCTCGAGCCGCGCTCGAATACGATGAAGCTCGGCACGATGAAGGCGCGTCTCGCGCAAAGCGTGGCCGCGGCCGACCGTGTATTCGTGCATGCGGGCAACCTGGGCTGGGACGCGGCTGCGGTGTTCGCGTCGTTGGGACCGAAGGCGACTGCCGTCGACGATGTCGACGTGCTGGTCGACGCACTCGCGCGCGATGTGCACAGCGGCGATCACGTCGTGGTGATGAGCAACGGCAGTTTCGGCGGCATCCACGGCAGGCTGCTCGACAAGCTCGCCGGTCGCGCGTGAATGAAATCGTGAATTGCGAGTTTTAAGGCACAAGAACCCTCATCGTGGTGATGGGCATCGACGGCCCTGCCAGCCTATGCCAGTAGCGTCCTGGCTTCCACGAGGGCGTCGCCTTCAAACGCAGGAGTGAAGTCTTCCAGCTCGGCCGCTGTCAGGCCGACCACCGCGCTTTGTGCCACCTCGCGCCAGCGTTCGACAGCAGCGACCACTGTGGCGAATGTTTGTTGAGCGGCTGTCGGGTCAAGATTGAAGTAGGCCGCGTGTGCCAGCAGTTCGCGCGAAGAAGTAATGGGGCCTGTCTCTTCAGTCAGCCACGTTTTGGATTCGCGGTCCTTATCGGGGAACGGATTGAGGTCGAAGGCGGGCGACAGGCGCCATTGACCCTGCCCGACATATAGGAAACCGATGTTCTGCAAGTGGTCGTCGACGTTGGTGATGAGGTGATTGAATGCCAGTCGTCGCCAGAGTTGACGGGCGTCCTCGACGGGATTCACACAGTGGGAGCGCATCGCATCCACGACTTCCGTGTACGCATGCTCATCGTTGCGCCGCGCCTGGAGCATCGATGTTCCGGAGAGATAAGCGATGCGCCCCTGGTCTGTGGTCCGGTCAAAGCGGCGAATGAGCGCGACGGGTCTCGTCTGAATCATCACGACGCGCGCGTTGGCAACTTCGATACCGGCCAGTGCCGCGAGACGAAGGGCAAGGACCTCGCCGCGCGTTACGCTGCGCGCATCGTTGACGCTTGGAAACTTGGCCAGTGCCAAAGTGCCGTCGTCGCTCAAGACGGTGCACTTGGGCCGTATTCCGCCGAGCGACGTGCCTTTGCCCAAGAGGTACTTGAGGTCGTTGGTGGTTTCCTCGCTGCGCTCAACCGCGCGCGAGGCGGCCATGATGTGCTCGAGTTCGATGAGCGGAGGCGTCGTGCGATGTCCCTCTTCGATGGTACGAAGGTGACCATTCTTTGCGTCTCGCAGACGAAGCGCGCCGATGCGACTGAAATCATCGACGGCGCAGAGGTAGTCGAGTTCGGTCAGAGCCTTGAGGGATGCATTCTCCTTGCGCTCCCTGGCATGTGCGCGGGCGATGAGACGCCTTCCCCAACCATCGGGCTCCGTATCGGCGAGGGCGAAAAAGAAGCTCGAGTCATCCTTGCTCGCTTTGCGGGTTTGATGGCCACGTTGCAGCGGCAGATCGGGTGAGACTTCGAAGCGCATGGCGTCTGCCAACCAGGAATCGGCATAGCCAAAGGTCGAGAATTCGCGCGGGCCGGCCTTCAGGTA
>DATCFA010000171.1:0-2169 GCA_036509805.1 Casimicrobiaceae bacterium | reverse complement strand
GTTGCAGGCGGCGATGGAAGGCTATCGCGTGGTGACGATGGATTATGCGGCGAGCCGCGCCGACATCTTCGTCACGGCGACGGGCAATGTCGACGTGATCACGCTCGCGCACATGCAGCAGATGAAGCACAACGCCATCGTCTGCAACATCGGGCACTTCGACAACGAGATCGACGTCGCGGGATTGAAGCAGTACAAGTGGGAGAACATCAAGCCGCAGGTCGACCACGTGATATTTCCGGACGGCAGGCGGATCATCCTGCTCGCCGAAGGGCGGCTGGTGAACCTGGGGTGCGGCACCGGACACCCGTCGTACGTGATGAGCTCGTCGTTCGCCAACCAGGTGCTCGCGCAGGTCGAGCTGTGGGCGGACGCGCAGGCTGGCGCGAAGAAGTATCCGGTCGGCGTCTACGTGCTGCCGAAGTACCTCGACGAAAAGGTCGCGCGGCTGCAGTTGAGCAAACTGGGCGCCCAATTGACGCGGCTGTCGGCGGCGCAGGCGACCTACCTGGGTGTCGACGCCGACGGGCCGTTCAAGGGCGACGCGTACCGCTATTAGCGCGGCGCGCCGTGTACACCACTTGACCTGCAGAGGAAGCGAGCCATGCGCCTGATTCTTGCCTGGATCATCAACTCCGTCGCGCTGTTCGTGCTGCCGTACGTGTTTCCGTGGGTGACGATCGACGACCCGATGGCAGCGATCGTCGCAGCACTCGTGCTGGGACTCATCAACACGCTGATCCGGCCGCTGCTCGTGCTGCTCACGCTGCCGGTGACACTGTTGACGCTGGGACTGTTCATTTTCATCATCAATGGCTTCCTGTTCTGGGCGGTCGCGCACTGGGTGCAGGGATTCCACGTCAGCGGATTCCTCGCCGCGGTGTTCGGCGCGATTGCCTACAGCATCATCTCGTGGGTGCTGTCGTCGATCCTGCTGAAAAAGCGATGACGCTGCGCGCCGACGCGGCACCGTCGCGCACGCTGAGCCTCGAGTTCTATCCGCCGCGCACGCCCGAGGGCGTGCGCAAGCTCGGCGCAGTGCGCGCGCAATTGCGTGCGCTCGCGCCGGCGTATTGCTCGGTCACGTTCGGCGCCGGCGGATCGACGCGAGAAGGCACGCTGGAAACCGCGCTCGCTTTCCGCGCCGACGGCTTCTCCGCCGCGCCGCATGTGTCGTGCATCGGCTCGACGCGCGACAATATCCGCGCCGTGCTGGAAAGATACCGCTCGCACGCCATCGACCACGTCGTCGCACTGCGCGGCGACGCGCCGTCCGGAAACGCCGACGCTGGCGAATTCCACCATGCCGACGAGCTCGTCAGCTTCATCCGCAGCGAGATGGGCGACCGCTTTCACATCGACGTCGCCGCGTATCCGGAAATGCATCCGCAGGCGCGCTCGCCACGAGACGACCTGGCCAACTTCAAGCGCAAGGTGGACGCCGGCGCCGACTCGGCGATCACCCAGTATTTCTACAATGACGAGGCGTACTGGCATTTCGTCGACGAAGCGCGCGCGATCGGCGTCGGCGTGCCGATCGTCCCCGGCATCATGCCGATCGCCAGCGCGGCCGGGCTCGCGCGCTTTTCCGACAACTGCGGCGCCGAGATCCCGCGCTGGATCCGCCGCAGGCTCGAAGCCTTCGGCGACGACGCGGCGTCGATCCGCGCGTTCGGCCTCGACGTGGTCAGCGGCCTTTGCGAGCGATTGTTGGCGGGCGGCGCGCCTGGCCTGCATTTCTACACGCTCAACCAGGCGGGACTCACGGCGGCCATCTTCGAGCGACTCGGATTGTTGGCGAAAACCCACACTGCCGCGACGGGCGAGCGGTGAACGAGTACCTGGCGAGCAATCCCCGCGCACGCGCGGATACAATTTGCGCGATAGTCTCGCCGGAGCGGACTGGCACGTACTTGTCGCTTTTGCGACGAGCCAAGGGGGATCGACATGAGAAGTTTTCGTGCAGCGCTTGCGGCCTGCGTTCTCGGCGCGGCGATGTGTGCATCCACCGCCGCTTTTTCGCAGTACTCGGTCTCGATCACGTTCTCGCCGACCGGTCCCGCCATTTGCGGCAGCACGGGCGTTTCGCAGCCAGGCACGGGTTTCGAAACGGTGATTCTGCCGAACCAGCCGGGAAATGCCTACAACAGCATCGCGCTCAATGGCGGG
>DATCFA010000170.1:0-14421 GCA_036509805.1 Casimicrobiaceae bacterium | reverse complement strand
ACCCCAGCGATAGCCGGACAGGCCGCCGTCGCGATGCACGACCCTGTGGCACGGAATGGCGAGTGCAAGCGCATTGGCGGCGCACGCGCCTGCTACCGCACGCACCGCGCGCGGCGCACCGATCCGGGAGGCGACGTCGCTGTAGCTTTGCGTCGTTCCACAGGGAATCTCGCGCAACGCATTCCACACGCGCTGCTGGAATGCGGTGCCCCGCACGTCGAGCGCGAGATCGAAGCTTGCCGACGGCGCCTCGACCAGCGCGATCACCGCCGCAAGATGCTTGGCCAACGCGCGTTCCGTGCGCTGCAACGGCGTCCCTTTGAAGCGGGATTGGAGATCCGCAACGAGTGCCGCAGGATCGTCGCCCATCAGGATCGCGACGATGCCGCGCGCGCTCTGCGCCACCAGCAGGCAACCCAGCGACGATTCGCCGATCGCATAGTCGATCGTGCATTGGCGAGATTCAGGCAGGTTGTTCATGTTCGCTCCTTTCAACCGTGGGCATTCGTGATTGAAATATAGCGACGCGAGCCGTTGCATGCACTCGCGTTCTTGCGGTCGAATCCCCGCGGCGCACCGCCAGCGCGCACGGAGACAAAGGTGGCCGGATCGCCGTGCGACGGGTCTGTCCGCCCAAACCGAGGTCCGTCGAGATTTTCGCATCGCCCATCGCGACGGCCATTGCCGATACGCTCGCCGGCCCGTAACGTCATGGCTGCCCTTGGCCATCCGTCCCTCGCTCACATGAACCCCGAAATCGTCATCGCCTACCTACGCGCCGTCGCCGGCAGCGCGATGCGCGCGGTCATCGCCTTGGCCGCGATCGTCGCCCTCAATGTGCTGCTTTTCTCGCCGGACACGATCAGCAGCGGACCGCGCGACGGATTCCCGGTATCCACCGCCGCCTCGGTCCACGGATTGAAGTTCGCCGTGGCCGCCTGGAATAGCGGCGCACCAGATGCCGGCACGGCGAAGCGCGCGTGGAGCGCCTTGGCTTCGTCTTCGCTGACGGCATTGGCGAAGCAGAACTGGTCGTATGTAAGCGGGACGGCCCGGTTGCGATTGGCGGGATTGCCGAGCACCGGCCACGCGGACTTCAGCGCGGAAAACGGCAACGGCAGCACGCCGCGGAAGGGCGCCGGATCGATTGCGACGGTCGCCGATGCCAGCCCACGCCCGGCGAGGATCTGCGCAAGCAGCCCGCCGAACGAATGGCCGATGATCACCGGCTTCTTGTCGAGCGCGCGGATGATCGTGTCGAAATGGTCGACCACCTGCCCGACGGTCTTGTGCGCGAATACTTCGGGATGCGCATTCGCCTCCTCGACAGTGTCGGGATCGTCGGGTCAGCCCGGCGCGAGCGCCGTGTAGCCGGCTTCTTCATACAGCGCCGCCCAGCGTTCCCAGCTGCTCGGCAAAAGCCACAGGCCGTGGATGAACACGACCGGCCGGAGGCCCGTAACGTTCGCATGCCGGGCCGCTTGCGTTTCGTGTTCGGTGATCGTCGCCGCGGGCGTCACGGTCGTGTTCGCTTGCGGGGCATTCACAGTCGACCTCCGGGATTGTGACGGGCGCGTATCCCGTCAGATGTCGAGGTTGCGCACGCCGAGCGCGTTGGCCTCGATGAACGCGCGCCGCGGCTCGACGTCCTCGCCCATCAGCTTGTCGAAGATTTCGTTGGACGATACGGTGTCCTCGATCTGCACCTTGAGCATCCGCCGCGCCGTCGGATCCATCGTGGTTTCCCACAACTGCGACGGGTTCATTTCGCCGAGTCCCTTGTAGCGCTGGATCGCGAGGTTGCCGCGCGCCTCGTCGAGCAGCCAGTCGAGCGCCTCCTTGAACGTGCGCACGGCCAGCTCCTTGTCATTGCGCTTGATGACCGCGCCCTCGGTGATCAGTCCTTGCAGCACGCCGGTGGCGCGCTCGATCTGCTGGCCGTCGCCGCTGGCCAGGAAATCGGCGTCGATCGCGGTGACGTGGGGTGTGCCGTGGTGCGTGCGCGTGATGACCAGGCGGCGCGCCTCGGCGACGGCGTCGTAGCGCGCCTCTACGCGCACTTCCGGATCGGCGATCGCGTCCTGCAGCTGCTGCGCCGCACGCGCCGCGGCAGCCTCGGTCGTCAGGTCGACGCGCACGCCCGAGAGCATCGCGTAGAGCACCGACGAATCGATGACGCGCGCCGCGCGCTCGACCACCGCCTCGGCGAGGAAATAGTCGCGTGCGATGTTGTCGAACGCTTCGGTCGACAACGCTGTCTTGCCGGTGCCCGGCGTCAGCAGCGCACCGTTCAGCGCCACCTTGAACAGATGCTGCTTCAGCTCGTGGTCGTCCTTCAGGTACACCTCGGTCTTGCCCTGCTTGGCCTTGTACAGCGGCGGTTGCGCGATGTAGATGTGACCGCGCTCGACGAGCTCGGGCATCTGACGGTAGAAGAACGTCAGCAGCAGCGTGCGGATGTGCGAACCGTCGACGTCGGCGTCGGTCATGATGATCACGCGGTGATAGCGCAACTTGTCGGGGTTGTACTCGTCCTTGCCGAAGCCTGTGCCGAGGGCGGTGATCAGCGTGACGATTTCCTGCGACGAAATGACCTTGTCCTCGCGCGCGCGCTCGACGTTGAGGATTTTCCCGCGCAACGGCAGGATCGCCTGGAACTTGCGATCGCGTCCCTGCTTGGCCGATCCGCCGGCGGAATCGCCCTCGACCAGGTAGAGCTCGCACAGCGCCGGGTCGCGTTCCTGGCAGTCGGCGAGCTTGCCCGGCAATCCCATGCCGTCGAGGACGCCCTTGCGGCGCGTCAGCTCGCGTGCCTTGCGCGCGGCTTCGCGTGCGCGCGCTGCCTCGACGATCTTGCCGCAGATGATCTTCGCGTCTGCCGGATATTCGAGCAGGAAATCGGCGAGCTTTTCCGACACGATTTCCTGCACGACCGGCTGCACCTCGGAGGACACGAGCTTGTCCTTGGTCTGCGAGCTGAACTTGGGCTCGGGCACCTTGATCGACAGCACGCAGGTGAGCCCTTCGCGCATGTCGTCGCCGGAGGTCTCGACTTTGGCCCTTTTCGCAACCTCCTCCTTTTCGATGTAGTTGTTGAGCGTACGCGTCATCGCCTGGCGCAACCCGGTCAGGTGGGTGCCGCCATCGCGCTGCGGGATGTTGTTGGTGAAGCACTGCACGTTCTCGACGTAGGAATCGTTCCACTGCATCGCCACTTCGACGATCGTGCCGTCCTTCTCGCCGGTCGAGTGAAAGATGTGCGGATGCAGCACCGTCTTGCTGCGGTTCATGTATTCGACGAATCCCTTGATGCCGCCCGAATACGCGAAATTCTCGGTCTTGCCGTCACGCTGGTCGGTAAGCTCGATCTTGACGCCGTTGTTGAGGAATGACAGCTCGCGGATGCGCTTGGCGAGCACGTCGTAGTGCCAGTCGATGCGGCCGAAAGTCTCGAGCGACGCCATGAAGTGGACTTCGGTGCCACGGCGGTCGCTGGGCCCCACGGCCTTCAGCGGCGCGACAGCGACGCCGCCGCGGAATTCCATCTGGAAGATCTTGCCGTTGCGCCAGATGCGCAGCTTGAGCCAGTCGGACAGCGCGTTGACCACCGACACACCGACGCCGTGCAGGCCTCCCGACACCTTGTAGCTGTTCTGGTCGAACTTGCCGCCGGCGTGCAACTCGGTCATCACGATTTCGGCGGCCGAGCGCTTCTCCTCGTCGTCGTCCTTGACGTCGGTGGGAATGCCGCGACCGTTGTCGATCACCGACAGCGAACCATCGGCGTGGATGACGATCTTGATGTCGTCGCAGTAGCCGGCCAGCGCTTCGTCGATGGCGTTGTCGAGCACCTCGAACACCATGTGATGCAGCCCGCTGCCATCGGACGTGTCGCCGATGTACATGCCGGGGCGCTTGCGTACCGCCTCGAGTCCCTTGAGGACCTTGATCGAATCGGAGTTGTATTCGGTGGCGCCGCTTGCGTGCGGCTTGGCTTGTGCTGGGGTCATCCGTGCTTTCTCGAAACTTTTGCTTGTGATGCGAATTCGCCAAAACGGCGACGCCGACTTGTACTCAAGTCGGCGTCCGGATCGTGTGTGCGGCCATCGACGCCTAGATGCGCATCGGCATGACCACGTACTTGTAATCCTCGCGGCCGGGGATCGTGATCAGTGCGCTCGACGTCGCATCGCCGAACGCGAGGCGCACATCGGTGCTCAGCACGTTCTGCAACGCGTCGAGCAGGTAAGTGATGTTGAAGCCGATGTCGAGCGCGTCGCCTTTGTAGGTGATGGGCAGCTCCTCCTCGGCTTCCTCCTGCTCGCTGTTCGAGCAGATGATCTTCAGCTGGTCGGTGGCGAGCACGATGCGCACGCCGCGAAATTTTTCGTTCGACAGGATCGCCGCGCGCTGCAGCGCCGCCAGCAGTTCCGGACGCGCCAGCTCGACGATGTTGCCGTGCCCGGTGGGAATCACGCGGTTGTAGTCGGGAAACTTGCCGTCGACGACCTTCGACACGAGCTCGACGTTGGCGAAGCGGAAACGCACCTGGTTGGCGAGGATATCGATCACCACCGGGTCGTCGCTGTCGGTCAGCAGCTTGCCGAGCTCGAGTACCGTCTTGCGCGGCAGGATCACTTCCTGGCGCGTATAGCTGCCTTCGACGGCGAGGCTCGCCCACGACAGGCGGTGACCATCGGTGGCCACCGCCTGCAGCGTACCGCTGTCGATCACCAGCAGCATGCCGTTGAGGTAGTAGCGGATGTCCTGCTGCGCCATCGCGAATTCGGCGAGCTTGAACAGCGACCGCAGATCCTTCTGCGGCAACGACAGCGATTGCAGCTGGTCCTGGCCGAGCGTGATCCGCGGGTAGTCGGCGGCGGGCAGCGTCTGCAGGTTGAAGCGCGAGCGTCCGGCACGCACGGCCATCTTGTTGCCGCTTGCGTCGACCGACAGCGACGCGTCATCGGGCAATGCGCGCAGCAGATCCTGCAATTTGCGCGCGGCAACGGTGACCGCGGCGCCCTCCTTCACTTCGAGGTCGCTGTGCGCGGTGATCTGCATCTCGAGGTCGGTGGCGGTGACGTAGAGCTTGCCGTCCTTCGGCTCGAGCAGCACGTTGGCGAGAATGGGCAACGTATGGCGGCGTTCGACGATGCCCGACACCGCTTGCAGCGGCTTCAGCAACGCATCGCGTGCGATCTGTTTTAGTTGCATTGAATAGTCTTATGCTAAAACAAGAACAATAATAAGGACGCCGAAAACGCTGGATAACCGTGCTTTTGCGACTGCATTCAACGCGTTGCAATCGATACTACCGGCGGGATAAATTGGCTCTCCGCTGTGGATCAATTGTGGATCGAATCCGGAAACGCGAAAACCGTCGAAAAGCCCACAAATTATACGCTAAAAACACAAGCGCCGACAGTGCTCGCCAGGGGCTCGAAAGGACGTATCTTCCCTCGTGAAAAGGGTGCCGGCGCAACGCCGCCGGACGCCTTCAACTGCGCAACACCTGCAACAGGAAATTGACGTCGTGGTTGATGTCGGGATGGGCTTCGCGGAGCTTGGCGATCTGGCGGCAGGCGTGCAGTACCGTCGTGTGGTCGCGGCCGCCGAAATTGCTGCCGATTTCCGGCAGCGACAGCTGCGTCAATTCCTTGGCGAGCGCCATCGCCACCTGCCGCGGCCGCGCCACCGCGCGCGAGCGTTTTTTCGAGTGCATGTCGGAGATGCGGATCTTGTAGTAGTCGGCGACGGTTTTCTGGATGTTGTCGATCGAGATCTGGCGGTTCTGCACGGCCAGCAGGTCGCGCAACGCTTCCTTGGCGAGCGCCAGCGTAATTTCCTGCGCGTGAAAATTGGTGTAGGCCAGCACCCGCTTCAGCGCGCCCTCGAGCTCGCGCACATTGCTGCGGATGTGCTTGGCGATGAAGAACGCGACCTGCTCGTCGAGCTTGATGCGAACTTCGGTGGCCTTCGACAACAGGATGGCGACGCGCATCTCGAGCTCGGGCGGCTCGAGCGCGACGGTGAGCCCCCATCCGAAGCGCGAGATCAGGCGCTCCTCAATGCCCTCGATTTCCTTGGGGTAGGTGTCGCAAGTGATGACGACCTGCTTGTTCGCCTCGATCAGCGTGTTGAACAGGTAGAAGAACTCCTCCTGCGTGCGGCTCTTGCCGCCGATGAACTGGATGTCGTCGATCAGCAGGAGGTCGAGCGAGCGGTAGTTGCGCTTGAACTCGTCGAACGCCTTGTGCTGGTAGGCGCGCACGACGTCCGAGATGTACGTCTCGGCGTGGATGTAGCGGATGTTGGCGGCGGGATTCTGCGCGAGGATCTGGTGGCCGATCGCCTGGATCAGGTGGGTCTTGCCGAGGCCGACGCCGCCGTAGACGAACAGCGGGTTGTACGACGTCGGGTGTTCGGCCACCTGCATGCCGGCCGCGCGCGCGAGCTGGTTCGCCTTGCCGGTGACGAACGAATCGAACGTGAGTCCGGGGCTCAGGTTCGCGGTGCCGGTGCGCCGTGGCGTCGCGGTGACGATGGCCGACTTGGGCGCGAGCTTGGCGACGACCTCCAGCGGCGAATGCGCGCGCGCCGCCGACTGTGCCGCGAACATCCCCGCCGGTATGAGCGCGGGCGCTGCGACCGCGGCGGTGACCGGTAGGGCGACCGGCACGAGTTCGGTACTGGGAGCAGGGTCGGCGATCGCGAAATCGAGCGTCCACGGGCCACCTTCGGCACTGCGCGCCAGCGCTTCGATGCGGCCGGCGAAGCGCTCCTTGACCCATTGCAGCACGAAACGATTGGGTGCGACGAGGGTCAATGCCTGGCCGGAGGTTTCGGCGGTCAGCGGGCGGATCCAGGTGGCGAACTGCTGGGGCGTCAGCTCGCGCGAGAACGCGGCAAGACACGCCGCCCACACGGGCGATTCGGTGATGTCGGGCATGAAAAACGGCTTCCATTGTAAAGGCGGGGTTCTCCCACCTCCCGGTCTCGCGCCGGAGTAAAACAGTGAGTACCGGAAGCTTTCAGGTCGTTCCTGAGCTTCCGGCGCCCGGTTATGCACATTCTAACGGCGCGCGCGCCAGTTATCCACAGCGCGCCGCAAAGCGTGATCACGTGTAGTCGCGGATACGTGCCGCCAAGATGCCGCGTGAAAGTAAATGCTCGCGTCGCACGCCGATGTTGCGCGAACGCCGCGTCGACATTGACAGAACGCTCCGAAAGATGCTGTAATTCAAAGCTTTTTTGAACCCGCAACTCCTTAGCCTGAGAGTGCCATGAAACGCACGTACCAACCCTCCAAGATCCACCGCGCCCGCGTCCACGGTTTTCGCGCCCGCATGAGCACCGTTGGTGGCCGCAAGGTCCTGTCGGCGCGCCGCGCGAAGGGCCGCGCCCGCGTCGCCGTCTGACCGGCGCCGCGGCCGCCTCCGTCCGCGCCCGGCGCGCGCTGGCGCGCCTTTCCGGCGCCGGCGCATTCGAAGCGTTATTCGAGCGTGGACGCCGTATCGATGGCCGCTACATGCAATTGATCGTCGCATCGGCCGCCGCGCCGCAAGGCCGCGTCGGCTTCATCATCTCCCGCAAGGCGCTGTCGCGCGCGGTGGATCGCAACCGGCTGCGCCGGCAGGTCCGCGCGATGCTGGTGGCACAAGCCGACACGCTGACGGCGTTCGACGTGGTCGTGCGCGTGCGCGCGCCACTCGCGCGTGCCAACCTCGCGGCGGCCGCGATCGAAGCGCGGACGCTGATCGCGCGCATCGCGGTGTGAGCCCATGAAATCGCTGCTGCTAGGCGCGCTGCGCGCGTATCAATACCTGCTGCGGCCGCTGCTCGGCGCGAATTGCCGCTTCTATCCGAGCTGTTCCGATTACATGTACCAGGCGATCGAGCGGCACGGCGTGATGGCGGGCTGCGCGCTTGGGGTGTGCCGGCTGTGCAGGTGTCATCCGTTTCACCCGGGGGGTTACGATCCGGTCCCCGACGAGATCCTGCCCGCGGCCACACCCGCACTGCCCACTCGCAAAGAAAACGCGCAATGAAAGCCGAAACGCAACGACTGATCCTCGCGATGATTTTCGCCCTGGCGGCGTTCATGCTGTGGGAGCGCTGGCAGGCCGCGCACCGTCCACCTGTGCCGCCGGTAGCGGCGGCGGTTGGCGGCCAAGCCTCGCAGCCGGGCGCGGCGGCGCCGGTGACGCGCAACGACGTGCCGACGGCTACACCATCTGCCAACGGAAGCGCCACGGCGCCATCGGCCGTTGCAGGTGCGCCGGCGGCTGTGGCACCGGCAAGCGGGCAGGTCGTCAGGGTGACCACGGATCTTTTCGTCGCCGACATCGACACGCTGGGTGGCGTGCTGAGCGAAGTCGCGTTGACCAAGCAGCGCAACGCCGGCGACAGCGACCAACCGTACCTCGCGCTGCAACGCAACGCCGAGCGCACGTTCGTCGCACAATCCGGCCTGGTCGGCGCTGGCCTGCCGAACCACTACACGACCTATGAAGCGTTGCCCGGCCCGCGCGAATTGGCGCCCGATGCTGCAAGCGTCGACGTGAAGCTCGCCGCCACGGCCGCCAACGGCGATCGCGTCGTGCTGACCTACACGTTCCATCGGGCGAGCTACCTGATCGGCGTCACGTACGCGATCACCAATGCCGGCAGCGCGCCGATGAAGCCGTCGGCGTACTTCCAGTTCACGCGCGACACCAAGAGAGCCGTGGTCCACCACTCGATGGCCCCGTCGTCGTACGTCGGTCCGGTGATTTACGACGAGGCCGACAAGTACAAGAAGGTCGCCTTCAGCGAGATCGACAAGGAAGCCGCCGATCCCTCGCGCAAATCCGCATTCACGAAGAACTCGGATAACGGCTGGGTGGGCATGGTCGAGCATTATTTCGTCACCGCGTGGCTGCCTTCCGATGCAGCCAAGGAGCCGCGCGAGTTCTACGCGCGCAAGCTCGACAACGGCCTCTATGCGGCGGGCGTCATCGTCGACGGCAAGGCCATCGCACCCGGCGCCAGCGGTGACATCAGCGTGCCGCTGTATGTAGGACCGCAGGACCAGGACGTGCTGGCGCAAACCGCCAAGGGACTCAACCTCGTCGTCGACTACGGGATCTTCACGATCATCGCGGCGCCGATCTTCGCGCTGCTCAAGTGGCTGCACAGCCTGATCGGCAACTGGGGCTGGTCGATCATCGTGATGACCATCATGATCAAGGGTGTGTTCTTCCCGCTCAACGCGCGCGCGGCGCGCTCGATGGCGAAGATGAAGATCGTCGCGCCGAAAATGAAAGTGCTGCAGGAGCAGTACAAGGACGACAAGCAGCAGCTGCAGTCGCGCATGATGGAGATGTACAAGACGGAGAAGATCAATCCGCTCGGCGGCTGCCTGCCGATCGTCGTGCAGATCCCCGTGTTCATCGCGCTGTACTGGGTGCTGCTGTCGGCCGTCGAGCTGCGTCATGCGCCATGGATCGGTTGGATCCACGACCTGTCCGCGCCGGATCCCTATTACGTGCTGCCGGTCGTGTATGCGATTACCGCGTGGCTGCAGGTGAGGCTGTCGCCGACGCCGGTCACCGACCCGATCCAGCAGAAAATGTTCCAGATCATGCCGATTGCGTTCTCGGTGATGTTCGTCTTCTTCCCGTCGGGACTGGTGCTGTACTGGCTGGTCAACAACTCGTTGCAGATCGCGCAGCAATGGCACGTCAACCGGATGCTGGTCGCCGAAGCCGCCGCCGTTGCGGCAAAGAAGCGCTAGTGCGCAACGCGTGAGCGGCGACCTGTCGCGCGCAGCGCGCAGCCGCCGCCGATAGCGCCTCCGCGGCGGCCCATGCGCGCGACGACGGACACGATAACGGCGATCGCAACGCCCGCGGGCCGCGGTGCCGTGGGCATCGTCCGTGTTGCCGGCGCGAAACTGGACGGACTGATTGCTGCGATCGTCGGCAAGGCGCTCGTCCCGCGCGTGGCCACGTTCGCGGTATTCCGCGATGCGCGGAACGAGGTCATCGACCAGGGCCTTGCAATCCATTTTCCGGCGCCGCATTCGTTCACCGGCGACGACGTGCTGGAGCTGCACGGACACGGCGGCAAGGCGGTGCTCGAGACGCTGCTCGCGCGCTGCGTCGAAGCCGGCGCGCGCCTCGCTGCACCCGGCGAATTCACGCAGCGCGCGTTCCTCAACGGCAAGATCGACCTCGTGCAGGCCGAAGGTGTCGCCGACCTGATCGACGCCGCCACGACGAGCGCCGCGCGCGCGGCGGCGCGCAGCCTGAGCGGCGAATTCTCGCGCGAAGTCGGCGCCGTCAACGACGCGCTGATCGAGCTCGCGATGCTCGTCGAAGCCACGCTCGACTTTCCCGAAGAGGACATCGATTTGCTGCACGCGCACGACGCGTCCGCGCGTGTTGCCGCGATCCGCGGACGCCTCGCGCGGCTGCTCGCGCGCGCGAGCGCCGGCGCGCGCCTGCGCGACGGATTGGCGGTCGCGCTCATCGGCCGGCCCAACGTCGGCAAGTCGAGCCTGCTCAACCGGTTGGCGCACGAGGATGCGGCGATCGTGACGCCGGTTCCCGGTACCACGCGCGACAGCGTCGAACGCGACGTGTCGCTCGCCGGCATTGCGCTGACGGTCGTCGACACGGCGGGGCTGCGCGCGACCGACGATGTTGTCGAGCAGATGGGCATCGCGCGCACGTGGCAGGCGGTCGAGCGCGCGGACGCGGTGCTGGTGCTGCTCGATGCGCGCGACCAGGCGGGCGCGCCGGACGCCGACGATGCAGCGATCCTCGCACGCCTTCCCGCCGCGCTGCCGCGGCTCATCGTCCACAACAAGGCGGACCTCGCCGGGGGTGCCTGCGGCGTGTGGACGCACGAAGGTGTTGTTCACCTGCGCCTGTCGGCGCTCACCGGCGAAGGTGTGGAATGTCTCGAGCGCGAGCTGCTGGCAATCGCCGGCGCGAGCGGCGACACCGCGCATGGCTTTCTCGCGCGCGAGCGCCATCTCGCCGCGTTGCGCGAGGCGGCGCTGCATCTTGCCGCAGCGGCCACGCAGCTTGCGCTCGCAGCACCGCCGCTCGAGCTCTTCGCCGAGGAACTGCGCGTCGCGCATCGCGCTCTGGCGTCGCTCACCGGCGCGTTCACGTCCGACGATCTGCTGGGCGTGATCTTCGCGCGTTTCTGCATCGGCAAGTAAACGCGCCGGCAATCGTTCAGCGTCGCAGGCGGTGCCGGGCGGCATAATGTCGGCGTGGCATTGCGACGCGTTGGTGGCTGTCGTTGCGCACGTGGAGGAGACGCCGTCGATGAGCTGGAATCCAGCGCAATACCTCAAGTACGAGAGCCAGCGGATGCGCCCGGCGATCGATCTCATCGCGCGCATTCCGATTGCCGCACCGGCGACGATCGTCGACCTGGGCTGCGGCGCCGGCAACGTCGCGCGCGTGCTGGCCGACCGCTATCCGGGCGCCGCGCTCGACTGCATCGATGCCGACGCTGCAATGCTGGCCAGCGCCCGCGAGACTACCGGCGGCGACCCGCGGTTTTGCTGGACGAACGCCGACCTCGCCGCGTGGCAGCCTGCGTATCCGGTCGACCTGATCTTCAGCAATGCGGCATTGCACTGGGTGGGAGCCCACGCGGAGCTGTTCCCCGCGCTGATGGCCAAGCTCGCGCCGCATGGCGTGCTGGCCGTGCAAATGCCCGACAACCACAGCGTGGCGTCGCACGTGGCGTTGTTCGCAACCGCCGCCGCACCGCGCTGGCGCGCAGCGGTCGCCACGCTGGCGCGCCGCCGCCCGACAGCGACGCTCGACGATTACTACACGTGGCTTGCGCCGCGTGCGCACAAGCTCGACCTGTGGCGCACCACCTACCAACAGTTGCTTGTTGCCGCGACGCCCGGCGCCGAGCATCCGGTCGTTGCATGGATGCGCGGCGCGGCATTGACGCCATTCATCGCAGCGCTCGGCGCAGATGCCGAGGCATTCGTCGACGATTTCGCCGCGCGCATCGAAGCCGCGTACCCGCGGCGCGCCGACGGCAGCGTACTGTTTCCGTTTTCACGCGTGTTCATCGTTGCGCAGCGCGGCGCGTGACGCGCGCCGCCGCGACAATTGGCCAGGCCAGCAGACCGTCTGCATGAAGCGCTGCGCGCGTGGGCACGGCGGCGTTAGAATTTAGTCGGCGTCGCCGATGTGTGCAGATGCGTCGCGCGCACATCGCGCGATGACAGTCGTGCGCCACGCGCGGCAATCGCAGTCGTGTATTCCTGTGCGCATCCTTCCATGAGCTCGACCGAATCGCTCGCAACGCTCGCCGCCGCCGTTTCCGCGCCGCCGCAGGTGCGCCATCCGGCGCTGCTGCGCTGGGTTGCGCAGATCGCGGACCTGACACAGCCCGCGCAGATCGCGTGGTGCGACGGCACGCAGGACGAATACGATCGCTTGTGCGCGCAGATGGTGGCGGCGGGGACGCTGCGCCGGCTCGATCCAGCCAGGCGCCCGAACAGTTATCTCGCGTGGTCCGACCCCGACGACGTCGCGCGCGTCGAGGACCGCACGTTCATCTGCAGCGAACGCGCGGAGGACGCGGGTCCCACCAACCATTGGCGGGATCCAGCGGCGATGCACGCGACGCTGCGCGGGCTGTTCGCCGGGTCGATGCGCGGACGCACGCTGTACGTCGTGCCGTTTTCGATGGGACCGCTCGGCAGCCCGATCGCGCAGCTGGGCGTCGAGCTTTCCGACAGTCCGTACGTCGTCGTCAACATGCGGCTGATGACGCGGATGGGGCGCGCCGTCTACGACGCGCTCGGCAGCGATGGCACGTTCATACCCTGCGTGCATTCGGTGGGCGCACCGCTCGCGCAAGGCACGGCCGATGTCGCGTGGCCGTGCAACAAGACGAAGTACATCGTGCATTTTCCGGAGGCGCGCGAGATCTGGTCGTACGGTTCGGGTTACGGGGGCAACGCGCTGCTCGGCAAGAAGTGCCTCGCGCTGCGGATCGCGTCGGTGATGGGACGCGACCAGGGCTGGCTGGCCGAGCACATGCTGATCCTCGGCGTGACATCGCCTGACGGCGACAAGCGCTACGTCGCGGCGGCGTTTCCGAGCGCGTGCGGCAAGACCAATTTCGCGATGCTGATTCCGCCGAAGTCGCTGCCTGGCTGGAAAGTGACGACGATCGGTGACGACATCGCGTGGCTCAAGCCCAACGCCGACGGCTCGCTGCATGCGATCAACCCCGAGGCCGGCTATTTCGGCGTGGCGCCGGGCACCAGCGAGGCGTCCAACCCGAACGCGATGCGCACGCTGGACGCCAACGTGATCTTCACCAATGTCGCGCTGACCGACGATGGCGACGTCTGGTGGGAAGGCATGACGCCGGCACCGCCCGCACACCTCACCGACTGGCGCGGACAATCGTGGACACCGGCGAGCGGGCGCAAGGCGGCGCATCCGAACTCGCGCTTCACCGCATCGGTGACGCAGTGCCCGTCGCTCGATCCCGCCTGGGACGACCCCGCCGGCGTGCCCATCGCGGCACTGGTGTTCGGCGGCCGCCGCAGCGACACCGCGCCGTTGATCGTCGAGGCGCGCACATGGGAAGAGGGCGTCTACAAGGCGGCGACGATGGGCTCGGAAACGACGGCTGCGATAGCCGGCGCCACTGGTGACGTCCGTCGCGACCCGTTCGCGATGCTGCCGTTCTGCGGCTATCACGTCGGCGATTATTTCGCGCACTGGCTGGCGATGGGCGAGCGCGTGGCGCGGCCGCCGCGCGTATTCGCCGTCAACTGGTTCCGCAAGGACGCCGGCGGCAGGTTCGTGTGGCCGGGCTTCGGCGAGAACATGCGCGCGCTGAAATGGATTTTCGAGCGGTGCGCGGGCACCGCGCATGCGCGCGAAACACCGCTGGGACTCGTGCCCGACTACGCGGACCTCGATTGGGCGGGACTCGACATCGATCGTGCGCACTTCGACACGTTGATGGCCGTGGATGCCGGCGAGTGGACGCGCGAACTGGCGGCGCACGACGTGCTGTTCGCCAAGCTCGGCAGCAAGCAGCCGCCGGCGCTGGTGGCGCAGCGCGCCGAGCTGCATCGACGGCTCGCAACGTAACTACCTGTTTTAACTGGCTATTTCTAGAATCTTCGCCAGGACTTCGGTGCGCGTCGGCGCGCCGCGCCGCCCGCCCGCGCGCATGCATTTGAGCGCTGCCGCGACATTGGCGAAGCGCGCGGCGTCGCCGGTGGCGCGGCCTTCGGCGAGCGCGATCACAAACGCCGCGTGCCAGACATCACCGGCGGCGAGCGTGTCGATGGCTGCCACTTTTACCGCTTCGACATGATGCTCGGCGCCATTTTCACGCCACAGGAATCCGGCGGCGCCCAGCGTG
>DATCFA010000169.1:0-3276 GCA_036509805.1 Casimicrobiaceae bacterium | reverse complement strand
CGGCGTGCATGCGGTCGCCGGCATCGCCGTGCAGGTGTTCGGCGATGCGGCCGCCGTCAACGTGCATCCATCGTGAGCTCCACGGACGGCAACGCCGGCGGCGGGCGTGTCATCGCGGTGACGGCCGGCGAGCCTGCGGGGATCGGTCCGGAGCTGTGCGCAATGCTCGCGGCGCGGCATGCGCGCGACCCGTTCGCCGCATCCCTGGTCATCGTCGGTGACCGTGCACTGATCGCTGCGCGCGCGCGACGTATCGGCGTCGACGTCGCACTGCCGGCGTTCGATCCGGCGTTGCGCGGACGCACCCCCCCGCTGTGCGTGTGGGACGTGCCGGTCGAAGCACCCGTCTCGCCCGGCGAGCCCGACGCCGCCAATGCCGCGCACGTGATCGCGATGCTGTCGCGCGCCTGCGATGCGTGTGCGACCGGCGAATTCGCCGCGCTGGTCACCGCCCCGGTGCAGAAAAGCGTGTTGCTGGACGCCGGCTACGAATTTATCGGACACACCGAATTTTTCGCGGCGCGCACGCATACGCCGCGCGTCGTGATGATGCTGGTCGGGGGTGCACCCGAGGCGCCGCTACGCGTGGCGCTGGTCACCACGCACCTTCCGTTGTCGGCAGTGCCGGCCGCCATCACCGGCAGCGTGCTTGCCGAAACGTTCGCCATCACCGCGCACGACCTGCAGCACCGGTTCGGCATCGCAGCGCCCCGCATCGGCGTGTGCGGACTCAATCCCCATGCCGGCGAAGGCGGCCATCTGGGCCGCGAGGAGATCGACGTGATCACGCCCGCGATCGCCGCGGCGCGCGCGTCGGGCATCGACATCGACGGCCCGTTGCCCGCCGACACGATTTTCGTGCTGCAGCACGCGCGACGCTACGACGCGATCGTCGCGATGTACCACGACCAGGGGCTGCCGGTGCTCAAGGCCGCGAGCTTCGGCGGCGGCGTCAATGTCACGCTGGGTTTGCCGTTCATCCGCACGTCGGTCGACCACGGCACGGCGCTCGATCTCGCGGGCGACGCGTCGCGTGCGGCAGAAGTCGACGCCGGATCGCTGTACGCGGCGATCGATCTGGCCATCGACCTCGCGCGCGCCGGCGGCCGCTAGGTCGCGCGCAACGATGCCATTGCCGCGCACCGTGCGCATCGTGCGCACCGTGAATAGGCACGTCGCGCGTCGCCGCTTCGGGCAGAATTTCCTCGTCGATGCACATTACATTGAACGCATCGTCGATGCCGTGGACCCGCGTCCGGGCGACAACCTGGTCGAGATCGGACCCGGCCTCGCCGCACTGACCGGGCGTCTCATCGCGCGCGCCGGACACATCACCGCCATCGAGATCGACCGCGACCTGGCCGCGCGGCTGCGCGAGGATTTCGCACCGGAGGCGCTGACGCTCGTCGAAGCGGACGCGCTGGCATTCGACTACGCGGCACTCGGCGGCAAGCTCCGCGTCGTCGGCAACCTGCCCTACAACATCAGCTCGCCGCTGCTGTTCCACCTCGCCGGTTACGCATCGCAGCTTGCCGACCTGCACGTGATGCTGCAGAAGGAAGTGGTGACGCGGATGACCGCGGCGCCGGCGACACCCGACTACGGGCGACTGTCGGTGATGCTGCAAGCGACGTTCGCCATCACGCGCCTGTTCGTCGTGCCGCCCGGCGCATTCCGCCCGGCGCCGAAGGTCGACTCGGCGGTGGCGCGGCTGGTGCCGCTCGGTTCACGCAAGCCGGCGATCGCCGACGCCGCGCTGTACGCGCGCGTGGTCGCGGCGGCGTTCGCGCAACGACGCAAGACGCTGCGCAATGCGCTGTCGGATGTCTGCGACGCCGACGCGATGCGCGAGGCGCAGATCGATCCTGCGGCACGCGGCGAGACGTTGTCGGTTGCCGATTTCGTGCGCATCGCCAACCTGCTGGCCACGCGTGAGCGTCGCTGACGCCGATGCGGCGGAATCCGGTGGCGCCGCAACGATGCGAACCGGTTCAGCGGAAGTACGTGAACACCGCCTGCTCGAGCCATTGCACCGGTACCAGCAGCACCAATTGCGCGATGACGATGACGATCAGCGGCGACAGGTCGAGCGTGCCGCCGATCGGCGGCAGGCGCTTGCGGATCGGCCGCAGGAACGGAAATGCCAGCGCGTTGAGCAGCCCCGACAGCGGGCCCTCTGGCGCGACCCACGACAGGATCGCCTGCGCGAACACGACGATGATCAGCAGCCAGATCGCCGACTTCAGCAGCTCGACCAGCGCCGCGAGCGCGATATAGCCGGCGGCAGCCGGCGTGATTCCCGCGAACCCGCTGCCGAAGAGCAGGTAGAGCGCCACCAGCCACGCGGCCTGGAACAGCCACGCCGCGAAAAGCGACGCCCAGTCGTAGCCGCCGGCGCCGGGAATCACCCTGCGTAGCGGCTTGACGATCCAGTCGGTCAGCGCGATCACCGATTGCCCCAGCGGATTGCGAAACGGCGCGCGCAGTGCCTGCATCGCGAAGCGCAGCAACAGCCCGTACGTGAACAGGCCGAACGCGACATCGATGACGAGCTTGATGGCCTGGTTGATCATCGCGTCACTCGCGGCCCGCGGCGTCGCCGAGTTCGCGCGCGCGCAGCGCCGCCGCCTTCACCGCGTCAATGAAATGCTGCTTGACGCCGTTGCGCTCGAGCTCGCCGATCGCGCGCTCGGTGGTGCCGCCCTTCGACGTCACCTGCGCGCGCAACGCCGAAGGCTCGGCGGGCGACGCCTGCGCGAGCTTGATCGCGCCGTCGAACGTCGTGTACGCGAGCTTGCGCGCGTCGGCTTCGCCGAAGCCCAGCTCCATCGCCGCTTCGGTGAGCCCTTCGAGAAAATAGAACACGTACGCGGGCCCGCTGCCGGACACGCCGGTCACGTCGTCGAGCGCTGCCTCGCGCGCGCAGGTGACGATCTCGCCCGCGGCACGCAGCACATCGGTGGCGGTAGCGAGACCCGCAAGCGGCACGTCCTGCGACGCAAACACTCCGCTAATCCCCGCGCCGACCAGCGCCGGCGTGTTGGGCATTGCGCGCACGATGCGCGTGTAGCCGCCCAGCCAGCGTCCAAGATCGGCGCAGCGCACGCCGGCGACGATCGACAGCAGCGCGGGCACCGCGTGGATCGAACCAGCCAGCGACAGGCACGCCGCGCGCGCATGCAACGGCTTGACCGCGAGCACGGCAAGGTCGACACCGGTGAGCGTCGCACGCGCCGCATCGTCGACGCAGTGGATGCCGGCAAAGCGTGCAGCGAG
>DATCFA010000168.1:0-5448 GCA_036509805.1 Casimicrobiaceae bacterium | reverse complement strand
CACTTCCGCACTTGCAAGGTCGAGGCCACCGACATCGAGCCCGGCGAGTTCCGACAGCCGCAGGCCCGACGAATAGGCGAGCTCGAACAGCGCGCGGTCGCGCAGGCCGAGGAAATCGTCACCGGCGATTGCGACGAGCTTCGACGCCTCGTCCGGCGACAGCGCCGACGGTAGCCGGCGCGCCGACTTGGGTGGCTTCAATCCCGCACACGGATTCTCGGCCATCGACCGGTCGGCCTCGAGCAGGTAGCGAAAGAATGCACGCCACGCCGACAGCATTCGCGCAAGGCTGCGGCCGGAGAGCCCGCGCCCGTGCAGCGTGGCGAGGCCGCGCGCGAGCCGCGCGCGCGTCATCGCGGCGAGCGGCTCACCGCCTGCCAGCGCGCACAACACGTCGACGTCGCGCGCATAGGCGGCACGCGTATTCGCCGCGCGCGTGGCGAGGCTTTCGACGAAGCGCTCGACCTGCGCCGCGTTGTCGGCGGCGCTCGCGTGCTGCATCGGCATGCCGGCAGCCGTCAGGTTTGCGGCAGGAAGCGCGCGATGGCCACGCTCGCGAGTTCGGCGAGGCGCATCAGGTAGAGCGTTCCCATGCCGGGATGAAAGCGGTTGGCGTCGGCGCTCGCCAGCGACAACAGGCCGAACGTGTGGCTGGTGCGCAATGGCAGGTAGGCGTAGGACGCCAGCTCGCCGGCATTGTCGAACCACTCGTGCGTTTCGAACGCCGCCTCGGTGCCGCAGTACGGCGTTCCCAGCGCGTCGGCGTAGCCGCGCGTCTCGGCCGATACCGCGGCGAGCTCGGGCAGGTACGACTGCTCGGGCACCTTGCCCCACAGCCGCACGGCGACCGACGGCACGGCGAAGTCCTCGGTCAGGCTGTGGTGGAGCACCGCCAGCGTGGTCTCGAGGTCGGGTGCTGCGAACAGCGCGAGCGTCGAGCGGTGGACCTTTTCGCTGACGACGTCGTTCTCGCCGCCGTACTGGATCAGTTCGCGCAGCTTCGACTCGAGCTCGGCATTTTTCTCGCGCAGCGCGAGCACCTGGCGCTCGGCGAGCGGAATCGCGTGCCCGCCGTGCGGATGCGGAACCGACATTCCGGCGATCACGTCGGCGTGGTCGTCGAAAAAAGCGGGATTGTCACGCAGGTAGTCTGCGATGTCCTTGGGATTCATCGACGACACGGCGTCCTTCGTTGCACGAGACCGGTTGCGCGCTGGCGCATCAGTATCTCCATTCACCTTCGAACACGGTGGCGGCCGGCCCGGTCATCTCGACCGGCTGGCCGTCGCCGCTCCATGCGATCGCCAGCACGCCGCCCCGCACGTGCACGCTGGCATTGCGATCGACGAGACCACGGCGCACGCCCGCGACCACGGCGGCGCAGGCACCGCTGCCGCACGCGAGCGTTTCACCGGCGCCGCGCTCCCATACACGCAGGCGAATGGTAGCGCGATCGACGACTTGCATGTACCCCGCGTTGACCCGTCGCGGAAAGCGCGGATGGTGCTCGATGCGCGGGCCTTGCGTCGTCACCGGCGCTGTGGCGACGTCCGCGACCACCTGCACCGCGTGCGGGTTGCCCATCGACAGCACGGACACGTCGACGACGAGCCCGTCTATGTCGAGCGTGTCAGTAACGCCGCCGCTGCCGCCGATGAAAGGAATGTCCGCGGGCGCGAAGCGCGGCACGCCCATGTCGACGCTCACCTGGCCGTCGTCCGCGATCCGCGGCACGATGATGCCAGCGGCGGTCTGCACGCGGATTTCGCGCTTGTCGGTGAGCCCGTGCGCGCGCACGAACGCGACGAAGCAGCGCGCACCGTTGCCGCACTGCTCGACCTCACCGCCGTCGGCATTGAAGATCCGGTAGCCGAAGTCGGCGTCCTCGCGCGTCGCCCGCTCGACCACCAGCACCTGGTCGCAACCGACGCCATAACGGCGGTCGGCCAGTGCGCGAATCTGCGCCGGCGAAAGGTGCACGTCGTTTTCGATACCGTCGAGCACGACAAAATCGTTGCCGAGGCCGTGCATCTTGGTGAAGGGCAACGCCGGCACGCCGTCAGTTTCCGCGCAGCCCGTTGGGCGTGTCGAGCGTGCCGCGCTTGCGAAACGGCAGCGTGATCCCGTTGGCCAGCACGACGTTGCCGTCGACGCTGTAGTCGAGCGTTCCCTTGCGCAGCGCGTGGTCGAGCGCTGCGCCCATCACGCGCAAGTCCATCCGCACGTCGACATCGATGGCCGTGACCGCGTCGGCGGCGAGCGTGACCGGCTGCGCAAGCGCGCCTGCGCCGACTTCACGCTCGTCGATGCGCATCTGGTATTCGAACGTGCGCACGGCGAGGTCGTAGGCGTTGGGATTGCGCACGGCGAAGCGCAGCCGCGCCTGCGCGCTGCCGCCGAGGACGACTCCCGCCGTGATCGCCTGCAGCGTGACCTGCGGCGGCAATGGCCGCGGGCCGAGCGACGCGCACGCGCCAAGCGCCAGCGCCGCGACGAGCGTCGCGGCGCCCTTCAGTGACGGCAGGCGGAAAAGCATGGATGTCGGAAAGGCGGTGCTGGCATTGATCTCACGCACGACGTGTTCGCGGAAAGGCATCTTGCGCAATACCTGTTCTGCCCCTTGTACACCGCGTATTTTATCCGCGCCGCGCGATTCGCGCTGCGGTGATGTCGACGCCAGCGCGTGGCGATGCCATCGATCTCGATGTCGGACGGCCCCGGCCACGCCGGGACGCACGTTTCACGGTGTTCTCCCCGGACGGCGCGGCAGCGTCCGTCTGCGCGGGCTACACATTGAACCGGAAATGCATGACGTCGCCGTCCCTGACGACGTAATCCTTGCCTTCGAGGCGCATCTTTCCGGCTTCCTTCGCGCCCTGCTCGCCCTTGCAGCGGATGAAGTCGTCGAATGCGATCGTCTCGGCGCGGATGAAGCCTTTTTCGAAATCGGTGTGGATCACCGCCGCGGCCTGTGGCGCCGTGGCACCCACGGCCACCGTCCATGCGCGCACCTCCTTCGGCCCCGCGGTGAAATAGGTCTGCAGCCCGAGCAGCTTGTAGCCGGCGTGGATGACGCGGTCCAGACCCGGCTCGGTCTGTCCCAGGTCGGCCAGGAACGCGAGCTTGTCGTCGCCGTCGAGATCGGCGATCTCCGCTTCGAGCGACGCGCACACCGCGACGACCGGCGCGTTCTCCTTCTGCGCGTGCGCCTCGACGGCTGCCAGCAGCGGATTGTCGGTGAACCCCCTGTCGGACACGTTGGCGACATACATCGTCGGCTTCATCGTCAGCAGGAAAAACGGCGCGATCAGCACGCGCTCCTCGGCCGACAGGTCGGCGCTGCGCGCGGGTGCGCCGCGATCGAGCACCGCGGACACCTTTTCCAGCGCGTCGTGCGTGCGCTTCGCGTCCTTGTCGCCCGAGCGCGCGATCTTGTCGACCTTGTGCAACTGCTTTTCCACCGAAGCCAGGTCGGCGAGTGCGAGCTCGGTGTTGATCGTCTCGATGTCCGAGATCGGATTGACGCCGCCGGCGACGTGCACGACGTTGTCGTCGACGAAGCAGCGCACGACATGCGCGATGGCGTCGGTCTCGCGGATGTTGGCGAGGAACTGGTTGCCGAGACCCTCACCCTTCGATGCGCCCGCCACCAATCCGGCAATGTCGACGAACTCGACGACGGCAGGGATCACCTTCTCCGGTTTTGCGATCGCTGCAAGCTGCGCAAGCCGCGCGTCGGGAATCTCGACAATGCCGACATTGGGCTCGATCGTGCAGAACGGATAATTCTCCGCGGCGATTCCGGCCCGGGTCAGCGCGTTGAACAACGTCGACTTGCCGACGTTGGGCAATCCGACGATGCCGCATTTGAGACTCATGGTGCTTCCCTGGGTTTGGTGTGCAGCGCGAGCATCGCGCGCTCGAAATCACCTGCGGCGATGTCGGTCCATGCGTCGAGCGCCGCATCGATTGCAGCGTCGATGGCGGTGCGCTCGCCGGCGCGCGGCGGCCGCAATACGTAGTCGACCACCGGCTGCTCGGGAAATTCCGAGTCGCGCGGGTGGCCGATGCCGAGCCGCAAACGCCAGAAGTCCGGCGTGCCCAGGCGCGCGCGGATGTCCTTGAGCCCGTTGTGCCCGGCGGTGCCGCCGCCGAGCTTCATCTTCGCTTCGCCGGCCTTCAAGTCTAGCTCGTCATGGACGACGAGGATCTCCTCCGGCGCGAGCGTGTGGAAATGCGCGAGCGCGGCAACACTTTGTCCCGACAGGTTCATGTATGTCGTTGGCTTGACGATGCGCAGCGTACCCGCCTTGGCGACGTCGCCGTAAAAGCGCGACTCGCGCGCGAACGCCGTGCCAAGGCGCGTGGCGAGTGCGTCGGCGAACCAGAAGCCGGCGTTGTGCCGCGTCGCCGCGTACTCGCGGCCAACGTTGCCGAGGCCTGCGACCAGGCGGATGTTTGTCGTCATCGGTGCCAGTAAAAAGGCCCGCCCTGGATGCAAGGACGGGCCCCGGTGACAGCACGCGCGCAAGAGGCCGGCGGTGCCGGCCGACTTGCCGCAATGGCTGTCGGTTACTTCTTCCTGTCGTCCTTCGCGGCTTCCTTCTTGTCGCCCGGCTTCGCGTCGGCGGCCTTGGCGTCCGCCGCCGGCGCCGCGGCAACCGCCGTGGTGGCCAGCGCCTCGCCTTCGGCGGCCGCGGTTTCCTCGGCCTCGACGATGATCTTCGGCACGACGGCCGCCGCCACCACCGGGTCCTTGCCATGCGTGATCGCGAGCACGCCCTCGTCGAGCTTCAGGTCCGACACCTTGATCGAATGGCCGATTTCGATCGTCGACAGGTCGACCTGGATGAATTCCGGCAGGTTCTTCGGCAGGCAGGCGATGTCGAGCTCGTTCAGCACGTGGCTGATGATCGCGCCGCCCAGCTTCACCGCCGGCGACACGTCGGCGTTGACGAAATGCAGCGGCACCTTCATGTGGATCTTCTTGTTCTCGTCGATCCGCTGGAAGTCGATGTGCAGCACTTGCGGGCGGTACGGATGCATCTGCACGTCGCGCAGCAGCACGCGCTGCGAGCCGTTGCCGAGCTGCATCGTCAGGATCGACGAATGGAATGCCTCGTTCTTCAGCGCGTGGATCAACGCGTTGTGGTCGAGCTCGATCGGCGCGGGTTGGTCGGCGCCCCCGTAGACGATGCCCGGCGTCTTGCCTTCGTGGCGCAGCCGGCGGCTCGCGCCGCGGCCTTCGCCGGCGCGCGGGAAAGCGGTGAATTCGAGACGGGTCTTGGCCATGGCGGGTGACTCCTCGGTGTCTGCGGCCTTCCCTTCGCGGGCCCCGCGATTGCGTGCGGGCCGGACAGGTCGTCCGCGGTTGGCGACGGTGTTGCGCGGGCGATTGGCGGGCGCGACGCAACAAAGCCGTTGATTATACGTTGGAAGTCCCGTTCC
>DATCFA010000167.1:0-4518 GCA_036509805.1 Casimicrobiaceae bacterium | reverse complement strand
GTGGCGCCGACCTGGTCGACCGAAGTCGTCGGCAACCACGCGCCGTTGTTGCTGACGTCGTCCACACCCTTCACCACTAGCGACGGGAACGTGCCGTAGACCTTGCCGCCCTTCACCGCGCCGCCCATGACGAAATGGTGGCCGCCGTACGCGTGGTCGGTGCCGATGTTGGCGTTGCCGATGAACGTGCGATTGAAGTCCGACATCGTGAACGTGGTGACGTTGCTGGCGACGCCTGCGGCGACCGTGTAGGCGTAGAACGCCGACAGCGCATCGTTCATCTGCGTCATCAGCGACACCTGGTTGGTGATCAACTGCGTGTGCGTGTCGAAGCCGCCGATCGAGACGAAGAAGAACTGCCGCGTCAGGCCCAGCGCGCCACGTGCGTCGATCAGCCGCGCCACCTGCCTCAACTGTTGTGCAAGGCTCGTGTTGGGTACGCCGTTGAATGCGTTGGCGACGGTGGGCGGCAACGCCGCCGTCAGGATTGGATTGGCGTTTTCATTGGCGACCAGCGCGCCGTTGAGCACGGCGGCCGCGGCGTCCTGCACCTTGTTGCCGGAGCCCTGCGCGAGCATCGCCTTCAGCGCGTTGTAGCGCGCAAGGGAAACCGGGTCGCCGCCCTGTCCCGACAGGCTGACACCGCCATTGCCGGGAATGACGAAAGGGACCGTCGAGTTACCCACGGCGAAGATCTGGTTGCCCGACACCGACACCGACGGCGGAATCAGCGCGCCGGCATTTTGAGCAATCATCTTGTCGGCTGCGCGGCCGCCCCAGCCGGTGCGCGCGACGACGTTCGGTTCCTGTCCCATCCACGCCACTTGCTGGTCGGTATGCGAGAACAGGTTGGCCGGTCGCCCGACACCCGCCTTGTACTGCGTGATGTTCATCGGCGCGAGCAGCGTTCCCGCATTGGCGATGATCGCCATCTTGTTGCTGTCGTACATCGCCTTCAGCGCGGGCAGGTTCGGATGCAGGCCATAGGGATTGCCGGTGGCGCTGTCGGTCACCGGCTGCAGTTGCGCCTGCAGGTGGCCGATCCCCGATGCCGTCGTGCGCACCGCCGCGTATTGCCCCCAGCGCGTTGCGTCGGTCGGCACGACCATGTTGTTGCTGTCGTTGCCGCCGAACAGGAACACGCCGACCAGCGCCTTGAAGTCGGCGCCGGCGGCCTGCGCACTTTGCACGCCCCACGTGCCCAGGCTGCCTACCATGCCGGCGGCGGTCAGCGCACCGGAGTTGCGAAGGAATCTGCGACGATCGATGTTCATCAGTGTTGCACCTGGTAGTAGTAGGACGATGCAATCAGGTAGATCGCCATCTGCGCGCGCTGCGTTTTGTATGTACTGGTCGGAGAGGTGCTCGTCGCGATGGCGGCGACTGCGTTCGAGATGGTGGTGAGCACCGGCGCCGGGATCGTGTTTGCGGTCAGCGCGAGGCTCACCTGGTTGACCAGCGATACAGGGTCGTTGGCGACGGATTCGAACTGCTGGGTGTTGAGGTGCGTGCCCACCGAGTTGTTGATCGTCGCGTCCTCGCCGATCCCCGAGTAGACCAGCCGGTAGACGAGGTTCGCGCGGCCAAACGCGGTGTTGCTGTCGTGGATGCCGAATTCCGGCTCGTTGAGGTTCTTCGCCTGTACTTCGACGGTCTCGTCCGGCTGGAAGTAGTTGAACACCGTCGGCGAGTAGTAGACGCGCTGGCCGAGCGCACCCGTGAGGTCGGAAAGCGAGTTGCCGTCGGTGATGCCCGACAGCGAGCGCAGCAGCGACGTGATGACGAACACCGGCTCGCGCAGCGAACCGAAGCTGTCGCCCTTGTCGCCGCTGCCGCGCGCCTCGGGATCGAGCAGGATCGCGCGCACCACGGCGTGCAGGTTGCCGCGCTGGCCGCTGCCGTCGTTCTTGAACACGTTGACGATCCGCTGCACGTAGGCCTGCGACGGGTTGCCGGTAACGAGCTTCTGGATGAGCTGCTTGCTGACGAACACCGGTGTGTTCGGATGCATGAAGATCGTGTGCACTGCGCTGTTCAGGTCCTGCAACGCCGACTGCCCCGCCAGCAGCGCGACGTCGCCGAGCAGCGTCTTCGGATCCTCGTCGTGGCCGGTGGTCGCCGTTCCCGGGAAGTTGGCCATCGGCGTGGCGTAGTATGGATTGTTCTTTTTGGCCGGCGGCGAGCCGTCGGCGTTGGCGTACGTCCAGCCGGTGAATACGCGCGCCATTTCCTTGATGTCGTCCTGGTCGTAGGTCGCAATGGTGTCGCCATTCGCGTCTAGCAGCGGCGTGCCGTCCTCGTTCAATTCGTTGAGCCCGATCGAGAACAATTGCATGACCTCGCGTGCATAGTTCTCGTTGGGCACGCGCCCATTGCCGTCCGGGCGATCGTTGTTGACCGCGTCGAGGTAGTCACCCATCGCCGGCGACAGCGAGACCTGCTGCAACAGCGTCTCGTAGTTGCCGAACGCGTTGGCGAACAGGATGTTCTGGTAGCGCGACATCACGTACGCGATCGACAGGTTCTGCTCGACCGCCGACGTCACCAGTATCTGCGACAGCGCCCACGCGACCCGCTGGCGCAACTGGTCGCCGCCGCTGACCGCGTTGGTGAAGAAGTCGCGCTCGACCATGTTGAGCGACAACTGGTCGCGCACGCACTCGACGAATGCCGAGTTGGCTGGATACGCGTTGCCCGCCGGGTCGGCCGACGCGCAGTCGGGTGTTTGCGAGAGCTGGATGTGGTTGTAGCGCGCGTTCGGATAGCCGGTCTGCGGCTTGGCGAACTGGTTGTCGATCCAGCCGGCAACGCCCAGCGACTGCACGCTCGCGATGTCGGCCGGCGTGGGCCCGAACGTCGCCTGCGTCAGCAACCGGTACTGGTCCTGCGTCGCCGCAGTGACGACCGGTGTCGGCGTCGTCACGACATTGAGTGCCGCCGACGAAGCGGTCGCGTTCAGGTTGTCGGTCGCGCGCGCGGTGAATGCGTACGTCTGGTTGGCAGTAGTCAGCGACACGGCGAGCGTGTAAGGCTTCACCATTACGCTGCCGATGACGGCGCCGTTGCGCAGGAAGTCGACCCTGCTGATCGTCGTGCCGGTGGCCGCTGTCGGGTTCGCCGTCAGCGTGATCGTCGCCGGCACCTGCGTGAACGCGCTGGTCGACGAGATCGTCACCTTGAGCGCGCTGACGAGCGCTGCGTTGACGGTGACGGCGATCGTCGCCGACGTCGCCACGACGTTCTTGGTGTCGGTGGCCACCGCACTGAAATTGAGCAGCCCGCCGGCGGCCGGCGTGTACGTATACGCGTAAGGCGCCGCGGTCTGCGTGCTCAACGCCTTCGTGCCGGAATAAAACGTCACCTGCTTGATGGTGCCGCCGGTCTCGCTGGCGGTGGCCGTCAGCGTCACCGGCGCTCCGACGCTGATCGACGTCGCGCTGCTGGCCAGCGCGATCTTCGGCACCGCGCCCACGGTCGGATTCACGTTGACGCCGACATTGCCGGACGTGCCCGTCAGGCCCTGCACGTCGGTGGCCACCGCGGTGAACGCGAGGCCGCCGGCAACGCCTGGCGTGTAGAGCAGCGTGTAGGGCGCGGCAGTGACGGTCTTCAAGAGCGTGCCCGCCATGTAGAAGCTGACCGACTTGATCGTGCCGCCGTCTTCGGTCGCGGTGGCGGTGAACGTCACCGGCTGCCCCAGCGTGATGGTCGTCGGCGTCGCCGCAAGCGTCACTTTCGGCGTGGTGGCCGGGGGGCCGCTGGGCGACGATACGCTGACACCCACCGCGGTCGATGTCGTCGATTGCCCGCTGCCGTCGGTTGCGATCGCCGAATAGGTGATGCCGCCCGCGGCAGAGGGCGTGTAGGTATAGCTGTAGGGCGCGGCCGTGCTTTCGAACAACAGCACGCCGGCCGCGTAGAAGTCGACCTTCGCGATCGTGCCGCTGGTTTCGGTGGCCGTGGCGGCGAGCGTCACCGGCTGCCCGAGTTGCAGCGCCGCCGACGACACGGACAGCGACACGACCGGCTTCGGCAATGTCGGCCCCGCCAGTGTGTACGACGCAGGCTCGGAGCTGCGCGTGGCGCCCGTGGAGTCGTGGGCGGTCGCCGTGAACGCATGCGTTCCGGGGGTGACGCTGACATTCACCGTGAACGGCGCGCGCGAGACCGAACCGATGGGTGCGCCGTCCATCGTGAAGTCGATGCTGTTGACGAAGCCGGACGTGTCGATCGCCGTGGCCGTCAGGTTGATGTTGGTGGCGGTGACCGGCTGCACGGTGAGCGAGACCTTGAGCGCGCTGTCGTCGGTGCTGCCCGGGGGCGTCAGCGACGTGAACACATAGAAGCCGATACCCTGGAGCTGGAACCACGGATAGAGGTTCAGCACCTGGTCGCGCTCTGCGGGGTTGTCGGTATAGAAATACGCGTGCGTCCGCGTGTTGTAGAAGCGGAACAGCGCGGCGTTGCCGGCGCCTGCGGCGTAGGGCGCGTAATAGACGGGACCTTCGTAGAGGTAGG
>DATCFA010000166.1:0-2314 GCA_036509805.1 Casimicrobiaceae bacterium | reverse complement strand
CGATCGCGCCGTCGGCAAACCAGAAAAGATTGCAGGAAGCGCAGCTCGCCACGCTCGCCGCATGGGGAATGGCGCTGTTGACGTCGGCGCTGCGCGATGCCATCGCGCAGTGGCAGTTCGGGCAATCGACCATCACCGCATTCTAGCCGCGCTGGTGGATGCAAGCGGCGGAAGGAGTACTGCCCCAAGGGGGGAAGGAGTACCGCCCGCCGGCGGGAGAACGAGCACCGGGCAGCAGAAGGAGTGAGGGCGAGTCGCGGCAACCCGTGGCTAGAGATCGATATCGACCCACAGCGGCTGGTGATCGGAGCCGGTCGCACCGGCATCGATCCGGGCGGCGCGCACGCGCGGCGCGAGCGGGGCCGAAACAAAACAGTAGTCGACGCGCTTGCCCGACGCGAGCGTCGCACCTTCGTCTTCGCGGTGCCCGGCAGCGACCCACGCGTCGACGAATCCGGTCAGCCGGTTGAGGCGGCCGAAGCGCGCGGTCGACACGCCGGCGACCTGCGCATATTCGGGCGCCCGCCATTCGAAATTGAAGTCGCCCATCAGGATCGCGTCGGCGGGCATCGGTGGCATCCCGCCTTCGGTCCAGCCGGAATCGGGATCGGGATGGCCGCCGCACCACGCACCGCCTTCCGTAGGCGCGCGCGCATGGATCGCCAGCAGCGCGTCGATTTGCGGTCGTCGCGTCGCCTCGTCGAGATGGCTCAGATGCGTCGAGTAGATTCGCAGGGGCCCGGCGTGCGCGGTGACGACGACAGCCTCGAGCGCGCCCTGCTGGATGCTGTGCTGCGTCAGTGTGCCGTACTTGGGCAGCGGATGATTGCGCGACGAAACGATGGGCAGCCTCGACAGGATCATCGTCCCGAACTGACGCCTGCGGTTGACAAGCCGGCCGCCGTCGCGATAGCTCGCGTCCATGTCGAGGTTGGCACCGTATACCCAGTGATGGTCGGGAAGGGCGGCTGCCAGCACGGCCGGCGAGTCGACACACCCGGAGCGCTGCCAATGGCGGTCGACCTCCTGCAGCGCGATGATGTCGGCGTCGCGCACTTCCGCTGCGATGCGTGCAAGGTCGTAGCGGCCATCGCGGCCGAGCCCGTACTGGATGTTGTAGGTGACGAGGTTCATCGATGCGGCGCCCGCGCGGGCGCCAGGAGGTCTACGCGGCGACGCGAGCGGCAACCCGCAGGCCGGTTTCCCTGGAAAACAGCAACGCCTCGCCGCCCCTGAATCCCAGCGTGACGTTGTCGCCCTCGCGATGTCGGGCATCCGCGCCGGGTTCCAGGAAGCGCACGTTGCCGAGCGCGAACTCCGCCGAATACAGCACCTCGCGGCCCATGGGCTCGACGGCGACGACGCGCGCGGGCCGGCCGCCGGACTCGACGCGCACGCCTTCGGGCCGCAAGCCGAGCACGACATCTCCCGTCACCGGCGCGGTCAACGCGATCAGCGCGTCGTGGACCTTGATGCCACCATCCTGCGCACGTCCGTCGAACAGGTTGATCGGCGGCGAGCCGATGAAGCTCGCGACGAACAGCGTGCGTGGCTCCTCGTACAGGTCCTTGGCCGTGCCTTCCTGCTCGACGCGACCGGCGTTCATCACGACGATGCGATCGGCCATCGTCGTGGCCTCGATCTGGTCGTGCGTGACGAGAATCGTCGTGACGCCGAGCTCGCGCTGGATGCGGCGGATCTCGGTGCGCATCGAAAGGCGCAGCGACGCATCGAGGTTCGACAGCGGCTCGTCGAGCAGCAGCAGGTGCGGCCGCTTGACGAGCGCGCGCGCGAGCGCGACGCGCTGCTGCTGGCCGCCGGAAAGCTGGCTCGGCCGGCGCCCGAGCAGCGTATCGATGCGCACCAGCGCCGCAATATCGCGCGCGCGGCGTTCGGCCTCGTCTGCCGCGACCTTCTTGAAGCGCAGCGGAAACATCACGTTCTGCAGCACCGTCATGTGCGGATACAGCGCATACGACTGGAACACGATGCCGACATTGCGGTCGCGTGCCTCGACGTCGTTGACGCGCGCGCCGTCGAACGTGATGTCGCCGGACGTCGGGTTGTAAATGCCCGCGAGCATCAACAGCGTCGTCGACTTGCCGCAGCCCGACGGTCCGAGGACCGCGATGAACGCGCCATTGTCGATTGCGAGATCGATTTGCGAGACGGCCGCAGCACCCGCCCAGTCCTTGCGAAGATTGCGTAGCTCGATGCGCGCCATGGCGTTACCCCCGGATGCCACCGATGGTCATTTGCGTCAGGTATTTCTGGCAAAAGACGTAGAGCAGAAGACTCGGAAGGACGTAGAAGA
>DATCFA010000165.1:0-14051 GCA_036509805.1 Casimicrobiaceae bacterium | reverse complement strand
CTGGTCGACCTTGGTCTTCGGCTCGACGGCCACGTGGATCACCGGCTCGGGGAAGATCATCTTCTCGAGCGTGATTTCCTTCGCGGGATCGCACAGCGTGTCGCCGGTCGTCGCTTCGCGCAGGCCGACCGCGGCTGCGATGTCGCCGGCGCGCACTTCCTTGATGTCCTCGCGCTGGTTCGCATGCATCTGCAGGATGCGGCCGATGCGTTCCTTGCGTCCCTTGATCGGGTTGTAGATTGTGTCGCCGGAATTGATGACGCCCGAATACACGCGGAAGAAAACCAACTGGCCGACGAACGGGTCGGTCATGATCTTGAACGCCAGTGCCGCGAACGGCTCGTCGTCCTTCGCCGCACGCTCGCCGATCTTGCCGTTCTCGAGCTCGCCCTTGACCGGCGGAATGTCGGTGGGTGCCGGCATGTAGTCGATCACCGCGTCGAGCATCGCCTGCACGCCCTTGTTCTTGAACGCCGAGCCGCACATCATCGGCACGATCTCGTTGGCGATCGTGCGCAGGCGCAGCCCCTTCCGGATCTCGGCTTCGGACAGCGCGTGGCCCTCGAGATAACGGTTCATCAACTCCTCGTTCGCCTCGGCAGCCGCCTCGACCATTTTCTCGCGCCATTCGGCGGCGAGCGGACGCAGGTCGTCGGGGATCTCGCGCACGTCGTACTTCATGCCCTGCGTCGCGTCTTCCCAGTAGATCGCCTTCATCTTCACCAGGTCGACGACGCCCTCGAAATGCTCTTCCGCGCCGATCGGCACCTGGATCAGCACCGGGTTGGCCTTCAGACGCGACTTCATCTGGTCGTAGACCTTGAAGAAGTTGGCGCCGACGCGGTCCATCTTGTTGACGAACGCGAGTCGCGGAACCTTGTACTTGTTCGCCTGCCGCCACACCGTCTCGGACTGCGGTTGCACGCCGCCGACCGAGTCGTACACCATGCACGCGCCGTCGAGCACGCGCATCGAGCGCTCGACCTCGATCGTGAAGTCGACGTGACCCGGCGTGTCGATGATGTTGATCCGGTGCTCGGGATAGCTGCCGTCCATCCCCTTCCAGAAGCACGTGGTCGCGGCGGACGTGATCGTGATGCCGCGCTCGCGTTCCTGCTCCATCCAGTCCATCACCGCGGCGCCGTCGTGCACCTCGCCCATCTTGTGCGAGACGCCGGTGTAGAAAAGGATGCGTTCGGTAGTCGTGGTCTTGCCGGCATCAATGTGAGCACTGATGCCTATGTTGCGATACCGGTCGATCGGGGTGATTCGGGGCACGATAGTCAGTTCTAAGGGAGCGTTCGGGCGGTCCGGCGCGAAGCGCCAGGCGCTCGACGTTCAACCGTATGGTCAGAATCGGAAATGCGAGAAGGCCTTGTTGGCTTCGGCCATGCGATGGACTTCCTCGCGCTTCTTGACGGCCCCGCCGCGGTTTTCCGCAGCGTCGAGCAATTCGCCTGCGAGCCTCTGCCCCATCGACTTCTCGCCGCGCTTGCGCGCTGCTTCGCGCAGCCAGCGCATCGCCAGCGCCATGCGCCGCACCGGGCGCACTTCGACCGGAACCTGGAAGTTGGCACCGCCGACGCGACGGCTCTTGACCTCGACCATCGGCTTGGTGTTCTGCACCGCCATGGTGAAGACTTCCAGCGGATCCTTGCCGCCTTTCTTGGTGATCGCCTCGAACGCGCCATAGACGATGCGCTCGGCAACGGACTTCTTGCCGGAGGTCATCAGTACGTTCATGAACTTGGCGAGATCAACGGAGCCGAACTTCGGATCGGCCAGGATTTCGCGCTTCGGTATTTCTCTGCGTCGGGGCATCTAAGTCTCCACGTCCCAAAGTTAAAACCTACTTTGGGACGATTTGTTTTTCCGATAAATCCCGGGCAGAGCCCGATGATTTATCGCGGTAACTGCTACGCTTGAAGCGCGTTTTTCAAGCGGCCTTCGGTCGCTTCGCACCGTACTTCGAGCGCGACTGCTTGCGGTCCTTGACACCTGCGGTGTCGAGGCTGCCGCGCACCATGTGGTAGCGCACGCCCGGCAGGTCCTTGACGCGACCGCCGCGGATCAGTACCACCGAGTGCTCCTGCAGGTTGTGGCCTTCACCGCCGATGTAGCTGATGACCTCGAAGCCATTGGTCAGGCGAACCTTGGCGACCTTGCGCAGCGCGGAGTTCGGCTTCTTCGGCGTCGTCGTGTACACCCGCGTGCACACGCCGCGCTTCTGCGGACTCTGCTGCAGCGCCGGGACCTTGCTTTTCGTGCTGGCGGGCTTGCGGCCCTTGCGCACGAGCTGATTGATTGTGGGCATCCTGTTTTCCGCTGATTGTCCTGAGTTGCTTGGGCCCGGTGCGTCAAGCAACCCGGCCGCCGCAGCGCTCACTCACGCTCATTTGCGCCACCACTGCGCGCACGTTCGATTTCCGTCGATTCAAATCAATATGGCCACCAAGCCTGCGATGCCGCATCGCTCGATGACCACTCTCTTGCGCTTCGGCCGACGCGTGCTGCATGCAACTCGCGCGTGCCGGGTACGCTCGCTATCCGCCTTCTGACCGGATTCGTCCAGCCGACGCTGTTTCGGCCGGGTATGCAGCCGGCTCCGTTTCGGCCAAGTATCCTGCCGGCGCTGTTTCGGCCGGGAAGCGGGGGGCGAAAAGACAGCGATTGTAAGCCGTTTGGCGGATCCGCGTCAACTGCTGCGGTGCGACAAAACAGGGCGGCATTTCCGCTTGCGTGGCAATGCCGGGTAAAAAAGGGGCCGGCAGTCGCCTGCCGGCCCCGGATGCTGCTGCAATGCGTTCGACTATGCGGCGTTGGCGGGCGCCTCGGCGGCGGCGCGAGCCTGTGCCGCCGCTGCTGCATCTTCGGCCTGCGCCGTGGCTTCCATCAACGCGGCTTCCGGTCCCATCGCCTTCTGGCGCTTGCGCGCATTGTGATGCGCAAGGCCGGTACCGGCCGGGATCAGGCGGCCCACGATGACATTCTCCTTCAGGCCGCGCAGGTCGTCCTTCTTGCCCATGATCGCGGCCTCGGTCAGTACGCGCGTCGTTTCCTGGAACGAAGCCGCCGAGATGAACGAGTCGGTGGACAGTGACGCCTTGGTGATGCCGAGCAGCAGGTGCTCGTACGTCGCCGGACGCTTGTCCTCGTTCTTCGCGACCTTGTCGTTTTCGTCCAGCAGGTCCGAACGTTCGACCTGCTCGCCCAGGATGAAGCGGGTATCGCCGGCATCGGTCACCTGCACGCGACGCAACATCTGGCGCACGATCACTTCGATGTGCTTGTCGTTGATCTTCACGCCCTGCAGCCGGTAGACATCCTGCACCTCGTCGGTGACGTAACGCGCGAGCGCCTCGACACCCAGCAGCCGCAGGATATCGTGCGGATCGGCCGGGCCGTCGACGATCACCTCGCCCTTGTTGACCACCTGTCCGTCATGCGCGGTCACGTGCTTGTCCTTCGGGATCAGGTACTCGTGCGCCAGGCCGTCCAGGTCGGTGATCACCAGGCGCTGCTTGCCCTTGGTGTCCTTGCCGAACGACACGGTGCCCGTCACTTCGGCGAGCGTTCCCGCGTCCTTGGGCGCGCGCGCCTCGAACAGCTCGGCAACACGCGGCAGACCGCCGGTGATGTCGCGCGTCTTCGACGTTTCCTGCGGGATCCGTGCGAGCACTTCGCCCACCGCCACCTGCTGGTCGGCCTTCACCGTGATGATCGAGCCCAACTGGAACGTGATGTTGACCGGCAGGTCGGAACCCGCCAGGTGGATCTCGTTGCCGGCCACGTCGAGCAGCTTCACCTGCGGACGCACGCCCTTGGCAGCGGCACCCGAGCGGCGCTTCGGGTCGATGACGACGAGCGTGGAAAGCCCCGTCACATCGTCCACCTGCTTGGCCACGGTGACGCCTTCCTCGACGTTCTCGAACTTCACGCGTCCGGCGTACTCGGTGATGATCGGACGCGCGGTCGCGTCCCACTGCGCAAGCACCTTGCCCGCCTTGATCACGTCGCCGTCCTTCACCTGCAGCATCGCGCCGTACGGAACCTTGTGACGCTCGCGCTCGCGGCCGTTGTCGTCGTGGATGATCACTTCGCCGGAGCGCGCGATGACGATCAGCTCGCCCTTGGCGTTGGTCACGTAGCGCATCAGCGGCGAGAAGCGCACCACGCCGGCCGACTTCGACTCCACCTGCGACGCCGCCGCGGTACGCGAGGCTGCACCACCGATGTGGAACGTGCGCATCGTCAGCTGCGTGCCCGGCTCGCCGATCGACTGCGCGGCGATGACGCCCACCGCTTCGCCGACGTTGACCAGATGCCCACGGCCCAGGTCGCGGCCGTAGCAAGTCGCGCACAAGCCGTAGCGCGTGTCGCAGGTGAGCGGCGTGCGCACCTTCACTTCGTCGATGCCCAATAGTTCGATCTGCTCGACCTCGTCTTCGGATAGCAGCGTGCCCGCCTCGTACAGCGTCGCCTGCGTCGTGGGATTGACGACGTCGGCGGCCACCGAGCGGCCCAGGATGCGGTCGCGCAACGGCTCGATCACTTCGCCGCCTTCGATCAGCGCTTTCATCACGACACCATTGCGCGTGCCGCAATCGTTGCCGGTGACCACGAGATCCTGCGTGACGTCGACAAGACGCCGTGTCAGGTAGCCCGAGTTCGCCGTCTTCAACGCGGTGTCGGCAAGGCCCTTGCGCGCGCCGTGCGTGCTGATGAAGTACTGCAGCACGTTCAGACCTTCGCGGAAGTTCGCCGTGATCGGCGTCTCGATGATCGATCCGTCCGGCTTCGCCATCAAGCCGCGCATGCCGGCGAGCTGGCGGATTTGTGCGGCGGAACCGCGCGCACCCGAGTCGGCCATCATGAAGATCGAGTTGAACGAGTCCTGCTTGACCATGTTGCCCTTGCCGTCCGGCACCTCGGTCTGGCCGAGCTGCGACATCATCGCCTTGGCGATGTCGTCGCCGGCACGTCCCCAGATGTCGACGACCTTGTTATAGCGTTCGCCCTGCGTGACGAGGCCCGACGTGTACTGCGCCTCGATCTCCTTCACTTCCTTCTCGGCCTTTTCGATGATCGTCTTCTTCTCGACCGGCACCAGCATGTCGTCGGCGGCGAACGAGATGCCGCCGCGCGTGGCGAGTGCGTAGCCCGACTGCATCAGCTTGTCGGCGAAGATCACCGTTTCGCGCAGGCCGCAGCGACGGAAACTGACGTTGATGATGCGCGAGATTTCCTTCTTCTTGAGCGGCCGGTTGATGTTGTCGAACGAAAGCCCGGGTGGCAGGATCTCCGACAGCAACGCGCGGCCTACCGTCGTTTCGTAGCGCGTGATCCGATCGGCCGGATCGGGATTGGCCTCGGTCTTGCGTTGCACCTCGCGGATGCGCACCTTGACCTTGGCGTGCAGCTCGACCTGGCGCGTTTCATACGCGCGCGCCACTTCGGACACGTTGGAGAACATCATGCCTTCGCCCAGCGCATTGACGCGCTCGCGCGTCGCGTAATAAAGGCCCAGCACGATGTCCTGCGACGGCACGATGCAGGGCTCGCCGTTGGACGGCAGCAGCACGTTGTTGGACGCGAGCATCAGCGTGCGCGCTTCCATCTGCGCTTCCAGCGACAGCGGCACGTGCACGGCCATCTGGTCGCCGTCGAAGTCGGCATTGAAAGCCGTGCACACCAGCGGATGAAGCTGGATCGCCTTGCCTTCGATCAGCACCGGCTCGAACGCCTGGATGCCGAGGCGATGCAGCGTCGGCGCGCGGTTCAGCATCACCGGGTGCTCGCGGATCACCTCTTCGAGGATGTCCCAGACGACCGGCTCCTGCGCCTCGACCATCTTCTTCGCGGCCTTGATCGTCGTCGCAAGCCCCATCACTTCGAGCTTGTTGAAGATGAACGGCTTGAAGAGCTCGAGCGCCATCAGCTTCGGCAGCCCGCACTGGTGCAGCTTCAACTGCGGGCCGACGACGATCACCGAGCGACCGGAATAGTCGACGCGCTTGCCGAGCAGGTTCTGGCGGAAACGTCCGCCCTTGCCCTTGATCATGTCGGCGAGCGACTTCAGCGGGCGCTTGTTGGCACCCGTCATCGCCTTGCCGCGGCGGCCGTTGTCGAGCAGCGAGTCGACGGCTTCCTGCAGCATCCGCTTTTCGTTGCGCACGATGATGTCCGGCGCCTTCAGTTCCAGCAGGCGCTTCAACCGGTTGTTGCGGTTGATCACGCGCCGATAAAGGTCGTTCAGGTCGGACGTCGCGAAACGGCCACCGTCGAGCGGCACCAGTGGCCGCAGTTCGGGCGGCAGCACCGGCAGCACTTCGAGGATCATCCATTCCGGCTTGATGCCCGACTTCTGGAACGCTTCCAGCACCTTGAGGCGCTTGGCGATCTTCTTGATCTTGGTTTCCGAGCCCGTGGTCTCGAGTTCCTTGCGCAGCTTGTCGATCTCGTGCGGCACGTCGAGCGCCTTCAGGAGCTCGCGAATGCCCTCGGCGCCCATCGTCGCCGAGAAATCGTCGCCGTACTGCTCGAGCTTGGCGAGGTAGTCGTCCTCGGTCAAAAGTTGCGCGCGGTTGAGCGGCGTCAGTCCCGGATCGGTGACGACGAATGCCTCGAAATACAGCACGCGCTCGATGTCGCGCAGCGTCATGTCGAGCACCATCCCCATCCGCGACGGCAGGCTCTTCAAAAACCAGATGTGCGCGACCGGGCTGGCGAGCTCGATGTGGCCCATGCGCTCGCGGCGCACCTTGGCGAGCGTCACTTCGACGCCGCACTTTTCGCAGATGACGCCGCGGTGCTTCAGCCGCTTGTACTTGCCGCACAGGCACTCGTAGTCCTTGACCGGCCCGAAGATCTTGGCGCAGAAAAGGCCGTCACGCTCCGGCTTGAACGTGCGGTAGTTGATCGTTTCCGGCTTCTTCACTTCGCCGTACGACCACGAGCGGATCTTTTCGGGCGACGCAAGGCCGATCCGGATCGAATCGAACTCCTGCTCCTGGGTCACCTGCTTGAACAGATCGAGCAATGCTTTCATGACAACTCCTCGTTTGAGCGGATCGGGGTAAGGGTCAGGCGCTTGACTTCAAGCGAAGCTGCCATGCCTCAATACCGCTCCATGTCGATGTCGATCGCGAGAGAACGGATTTCCTTGACCAGCACGTTGAACGATTCCGGCATGCCGGCCTCGATCTTGTGCTCGCCCTTGACGATGTTCTCGTAGACCTTGGTGCGGCCGTTGACGTCGTCCGACTTCACCGTGAGCATTTCCTGCAGCGTGTACGCGGCGCCGTAGGCCTCCAGCGCCCACACTTCCATTTCGCCGAAGCGCTGTCCGCCGAACTGCGCCTTGCCGCCCAGCGGCTGCTGCGTGACGAGGCTGTACGGGCCGGTGGAGCGCGCGTGCATCTTGTCGTCGACCAGGTGGTGCAGCTTCAGCACGTGCATGAAGCCGACGGTGACCGGGCGGTCGAACGCCTCGCCCGTGCGCCCGTCGTGCAGCGTGATCTGCCCCGAACGCGGCAGGCCCGCCGCATCCAGCATCCCCTTGATCTCGACCTCGGTGGCGCCGTCGAACACCGGCGTCGCGAACGGCACGCCGCCGCGCAGGTTGTCGGCGAGCTGCAGGATCTCGACGTCGTCGAGCGCCGTCAGGTCCTCGTTCTTGCCGGTGCCGTTGTAGATCGTCTCGAGGTACTTGCGCACGTCCGTCGCCTTGGCCTCGGCCTTCAGCATCGTGTCGATCTTCTTGCCCAGTCCCTTCGCCGCCCACCCGAGGTGGACTTCCAGAATCTGGCCGACGTTCATCCGCGACGGCACGCCGAGCGGATTCAGCACGATGTCGACCGGCGTGCCATCCGCCATGTACGGCATGTCTTCGACGGGCACGATCTTCGACACCACGCCCTTGTTGCCGTGGCGCCCTGCCATCTTGTCGCCCGGCTGCAGGCGGCGCTTGACGGCGACGTAGACCTTGACCATCTTCTGCACGCCAGGCGGCAGCTCGTCGCCCTGCGTCAGCTTCTTCTTCTTCTGCTCGAACATCGCGTCGAAGTCGATTTTGAGCTGCGCGAGCGACTCCTTCATCTGCTCCAACTGCTTCGCCTTGTCCTCGTTGGAAAGGCGGATCTCGAACCAGTCGTAGCGGTTGACGCCTTCCAGGTAGTCCTTGGTGACCTTGGCGCCCTTGGCCAGCTTCTTCGGGCCGCCGTTGGCGGTGGCGTTCTGCAACAGCCGCTCGATCCGTGCGAATGCATCGTTCTCGACGATCCGCATCTGGTCGTTCAGGTCCTTGCGGTAGCTCTTCAACTCGTCGTCGATGATCTGTGCGGCGCGCTTGTCGCGCTCGATGCCTTCGCGCGTGAACACCTGCACGTCGATCACGCAGCCGGAGATGCCGGACGGCACGCGCAGGCTGGTGTCCTTCACGTCCGACGCCTTTTCGCCGAAGATCGCGCGCAGCAGCTTTTCTTCCGGCGTCAACTGCGTTTCGCCCTTCGGCGTCACCTTGCCGACCAGCACGTCGCCGGACTCGACTTCGGCACCGATGTAGACGATGCCGGCGTCGTCCAGGCGCCCGAGCTGCCCTTCGCCCAGCGAGCTGATGTCGCGTGTGATTTCCTCCGCGCCGAGCTTGGTGTCGCGCGCCACGACCGACAGTTCCTCGATGTGGATCGACGTATAGCGATCGTCACCGACGACGCGCTCGCTGATCAGGATCGAGTCCTCGTAGTTGTAGCCGTTCCACGGCATGAACGCGACCATCATGTTCTGGCCGAGTGCGAGCTCGCCCAGGTCGGTGGACGCGCCGTCGGCGATCACGTCGCCCTTGACGATGATGTCGCCCACGCGCACCAGCGGACGCTGGTTGATGTTGGTGTTCTGGTTGCTGCGCTTGTACTTGACCAGGTTGTAGATGTCGACGCCGACTTCGTGGGCGCCCGCCTCGGCATCGTTGACGCGCACGACGATGCGGCTCGCATCGACGTAGTCGACCTTGCCGCCGCGCTTGGCCATCACCGCGGTGCCGCTGTCCACCGCCGCGGTGCGCTCGACACCCGTGCCGACCAGCGGCTTTTCCGGGCGCAGGCAAGGCACCGCCTGGCGCTGCATGTTGGAGCCCATCAGCGCGCGGTTGGCGTCGTCGTGCTCGAGGAAAGGAATCAGCGATGCGGCCACCGACACGATCTGCGCCGGCGCCACGTCCATGTACTGGATCTTGTCGCTGGTCGACAGCATGAATTCGTTGCGGTTGCGGCAGCTCACCAGTTCGTCGCCGAGCTTGCCCTTGGCGTCGATCTTCGCGTTCGCCTGCGCGATCACGAACTGGCCCTCCTCGATCGCCGACAGGTAGTCGATCTGGTCGGTGACCCTGGCGTCGACGACACGACGGTACGGCGTCTCGAGGAAGCCGTATTCGTTGGTCCGCGCGTACAGCGCCAGCGAGTTGATGAGGCCGATGTTCGGGCCTTCCGGCGTCTCGATCGGGCACACGCGCCCGTAGTGCGTCGGGTGCACGTCGCGCACTTCGAAGCCGGCGCGCTCGCGCGTCAGGCCGCCCGGTCCCAATGCGGACACGCGGCGCTTGTGCGTGATTTCCGACAGCGGGTTGGTCTGGTCCATGAACTGCGACAACTGCGAGCTGCCGAAGAACTCCTTGATCGCCGCCGAGATCGGCTTGGCGTTGATCAGGTCGTGTGGCAGCAGGTTGTCGGTCTCGGCTTGTCCCAGGCGCTCCTTCACCGCACGCTCGACGCGCACGAGGCCTGAGCGGAACTGATTTTCGGCGAGCTCACCGACCGAGCGCACGCGGCGATTGCCGAGATGGTCGATGTCGTCGACTTCACCGCGGCCGTTGCGCAATTCGACGAGGATGCGGATGACCGCGATGATGTCCTCGTTGGTCAGGTTGGTCGGCCCGGTCAGCTCGGTGCGGCCGACGCGGCGGTTGAACTTCATGCGGCCGACGGCCGACAGGTCGTAGCGGTCTTCGGAGAAGAAGAGCCCGTGGAACAGCGACTCGACGGCGTCCTCGGTCGGCGGCTCGCCCGGGCGCATCATCCGGTAGATCGCGACCTTGGCCGCGTACTGGTCGGGCGTGTCGTCGCTCTTGAGCGTCTGCGAAATGTACGGTCCCTGGTCCAGGTCGTTGACATAGATCGTCTTGATCTCGGACACGGCCGCAGCCCCCAGCTTTTCCATCAGCTCGTCGGTGATTTCGTCGTTCGCCTTGGCGACAATTTCGCCGGTGGTCTTGTCGATGACGTTCAGCGCCAGCGTGCGGCCGATGATGTAGTCGGCGGGCACCGGAATGCGCTTGACGCCCGCATCGGCCAGCTCGCGCACATGGCGCGCGGTGATCCGCTTGTCCTTCTGCACGATGACCTTGCCGTCCTTGGCGGCCAGGTCGAACTTGGCGACTTCGCCGCGCAGCCGCTCGGCGACGAGCTCGAGCTGAGCGCCCTTCGACGTGAGCTGGAAAGTATCGAACACGAAGAACTCGCGCAGGATGTCCTCGTTGGTGAGGCCGAGCGCCTTCAACAGCGTGGTCACCGGCATCTTGCGGCGGCGGTCGACGCGGAAGAACAGGAAGTCCTTGGGATCGAACTCGAAGTCGAGCCATGAGCCGCGATAGGGAATCACGCGTGCCGAGAACAGAAGCTTGCCGGAGCTGTGCGTTTTGCCGCGGTCGTGCTCGAAGAACACGCCGGGCGAACGGTGCAATTGCGAGACGATCACACGCTCGGTGCCGTTGATGACGAACGAACCGTTGTCCGTCATCAGCGGGATTTCACCCATGTAGACCTCCTGCTCCTTCACTTCCTTGACCGTCTCCTTGGGCGCGTCGCGATCCATCAGGATCAGGCGCACCTTGGCGCGCAGCGCCGAGCAATAGGTCAGGCCGCGCTGCTGGCATTCGACAACGTCGAACGCCGGCGGCAGCAGCGAAAAGCTCACGTATTCGAGGCGGGCATTGCCCGAATGGCTCGAGATCGGGAATATCGACGTGAACGCGGCCTCGAGGCCCTCGTTCTTGCGCTTTTCGACAGCGACCCCCTCCTGCAGGAACGCGCGATACGACGCGAGCTGCGTTTCCAGCAGGAACGGTACCTTGAGGACACTCGCGCGCTTCGCGAAGCTTTTGCGAATCCGGCGCTTTTCAGTGAATGAGTAGGTCGTGGAAGCCATGCCATCTCCGGTGCGTTGGCAACAAACCGGCGGCGGCGCCAAGGACGAGGCCGTGCCGGTCGTTGCACTCCGGATGCCACCCCAGGGAAGGCACGCATCCGGCATTCATCGACTGGTCATGCGTCCCCGCGATATCGGGTATCCGGGACGCGTGGCCTGGCGGCTGGCCTCTACCAGCCTCTGGCGGACGGCGGCGCCGTGGTTCTCGTGGCGCCGCCCGACCATGCCCACTTTCTGCAGTCGGGTCAGAAAGCGAAGACGAAAACCCTGTCGCCAGGGCCTTCGTCTTCGCCCCCTCGCAAGAGGGAACGAAGCCGGGAATCGTCGGATATTGCGGCGAATCCCGTTTTTGCAATGCCTTACTTGACTTCCGCCTTGGCGCCGGCGTCTTCGAGCTTCTTCTTCGCCGCTTCAGCATCGGCCTTGGAAATGGCTTCCTTGACCGGCTTCGGCGCGCCATCGACCAGATCCTTGGCTTCCTTGAGCCCAAGGCCGGTGATCTCACGTACCGCCTTGATCACGTTGACCTTGTTTTCTCCGTACGACGAAAGCATCACGGTGAATTCGGTCTGCTCTTCGACGGCCGCCGCGGGGGCGGCGGTGGCGGGACCGGCAGCGGCAACGGCCGCCGCAGCGGACACGCCGAACTTCTCTTCCATCGCCTTGATGAGCTCGGACAGCTCGAGCACGGTCATCGACGACACCTTGTCGAGGATTTCGGTTTGAACGTTGGACATCGATTACTCCTGGATCGTTGAATTGAATGTTGGTTCGCGAAAAGCGCCCGCGAAGGCCGGCTACGCCGCCTGCTTCGCGTCGCGCACGGCGGCCAGGGTGCGGACGAACTTGCCCGGAACCTCGTTCAGCGTGCGCACGAACTTCGCAATCGGCGCCTGCATCGTGCCGAGCAGCCTGGCGATCAACTCCTCGCGCGACGGCAGACCGGCGAGCGCGGCGACATCCTTGGCCGTCATCATCTGCCCCGGCAACGCGCCCGCCGTGATCACGAACTTCTCGTTGCCCTTGGCAAAGTCGTTGAGGACCTTTGCCACGGCCACCGGATCCGGGCTGATGCCGTACGCAAGCGGGCCGACCATGCGGTCGGACAACTTTTCGAACGGCGTGCCCGAAACCGCGCGGCGCACCAAGGTGTTCTTGACCACCCTGAAATACACGCCGGATTCGCGAGCCTTGGCGCGCAGCTTGGTCATGTCGGCGACCGCCATGCCGCGGTTTTCGGCAAGCACGATGGCTTGCGCACCCGCGACCTGCTTCGCGACTTCCGCGACTACCGCTTCCTTCTGCTGCAAATTGAGACTCAAGGTCTTCTCCTCTTGGTGCCGGTGACCTTATCGTCCAGGAGATCCTGTCCGAGGGCACACCATCTGCGCTGGATCAGGGATCGGGAATCAGAAGACAGGAATCAGAAACGACTCCGCACCCAACCCTTCCACCTGTTTCAAGCTTTCGCTCCTGCGGTCTTTGACGGTCGGCGGCAGACCGTATCCGGCCCACCGCGTTCCCTCAAATTCGTTGCGTTACCGATGTGCGCCGCGTCTTCGCCGCACACCGTCCTCTGTCCTCTGATTCCTGATCCCTGATCACTGAAACCTATTGCGCCTGCGCGTTGGACGCGAGGCCCGTGGTGTCGATGCGCACGCCCGCGCCCATCGTGCTCGAGACGCTGACCTTCTTCAGGTAGATGCCCTTGATGCCCGTGGGCTTCGCCCTGTTGAGCGCGTCGATCAGCGCGGTGAAATTGGTCTTCAACTGGTCGGGCGTGAATGACGCGCGCCCGATCGTGCACTGGACGATGCCGGCCTTGTCGGTCCGGTACTGCACCTGGCCGGCCTTGGCGTTCTTCACCGCCTGCGCGACGTCGGCCGCCACCGTGCCCACCTTGGGGTTCGGCATCAGGCCGCGTGGGCCGAGTATCTGACCCAACTGGCCGACGACCTTCATCGCGTCCGGTGACGCGATGACGACGTCGAAGTCGAGGAAGCCTTCCTTGATCCGCGCGGCGAGGTCGTCGAAACCGACGATGTCGGCGCCGGCGTCGGTCGCAGCCTTCGCCTTGTCACCTTGGGCGAACACCGCGACGCGCACTTTCTTGCCGATGCCGGCGGGCAACACGACAGAGCCGCGTACCGTCTGGTCGGATTTCTTGGCGTCGATGCCCAGGTTGACGGCCAGGTCGACCGACTCGTCGAACTTGGCGGTGGCCGTTTCCTTGACGAGCTTCAGCGCGTCGTCGACCGAATATGCCTTGCTGCGGTCGACCTTCGCGCGCAATGCCACGAGGCGCTTGGGTCCCTTGCTTTTCTTCGCGTCGGCCATGATCACTTCACCCCTTCGACGATGATGCCCATGCTGCGGGCCGAGCCGGCGATCGTGCGTACCGCCGCGTCCAGGTCGCCCGCCGTCAGGTCGGGTTGCTTCAGCTTGGCGATTTCCTCGGCCTGCGCGCGCGAAAGTTTGCCGACCTTGTCGGTATGCGGCTTGCTGCTGCCCTTGTCGATCTTGGCCGCCTTGCGGATCAGGATCGACGCCGGCGGCGTCTTCATCACGAACGTGAAGCTCTTGTCCGCGAAGGCGGTGATCACGACCGGGATCGGCAGGCCCGGTTCCATTTTTTGCGTCTGCGCGTTGAACGCCTTGCAGAATTCCATGATGTTGAGGCCGCGCTGGCCGAGCGCCGGCCCGATCGGCGGGCTGGGATTGGCCTTGCCCGCGGGCACCTGCAACTTGATGAAGCCGACGATTTTCTTCGCCATGTATTTCTCCTGGTGGGTTCAAGCGGACGCTTGGCGTCCTCCCCGTTCAATTTCAGCGCGGCGACATCGCCGTCATTC
>DATCFA010000164.1:0-7694 GCA_036509805.1 Casimicrobiaceae bacterium | reverse complement strand
TACATCGCGACGTCGGCGTGCTTCAGCAACTCTTCCGGATCGTCGGAATCATCCGGATAGACGGCGATGCCGATCGACGAAGTCACGTAGATGTCGTGTTGCTCGATCGTGAACGGCTGCGCGATCGCGTCGAGCAGCTTCTGCGAGATGCGTCCCAGCACCGACGGGTCGTCGAAGTCCTCGACGATCACCATGAATTCGTCGCCACCCAGCCGTGCCAGCAGGTCGGTCTCGCGCAACGCGAGCGACAGCGCCGCGGTGACGTGCTTCAAAAGCTCGTCGCCGATCCGGTGGCCCAGCGTGTCGTTGACGTTCTTGAAGCGGTCGAGATCGATGAACAGCACGCCGACGCGACGTGCGGCGCGCTTGGCCTGCGCGATCGCCTGCGTCAGCCGCTCGTGCAGCAGCAGCCGGTTGGGCAGCCCCGTCAGCGCATCGCGCGTCGCCATGTACTGCAGGCGCTCTTCCGCCTGGATGCGCGAGCTCACGTCCTGCACGAACGACAGGATCGACACGATGTCGCCGTTGTCGCCGACCAGCGCCGAGTGGTACCACTCGCACCAGATCGTGCTGCCGTCCTTGCGGTGATTGCGCGTCAGCGACGTCGCGCGCGGCTGCAACCCGGTCATCAGCTTGCCCGCGAGGCTCACCATCGTATCGAGGTCGCTCTCGTGGATCAGCATGTTGTCGGTCAGTTCCATGCCCAGCACTTCGGGCGTATCCCAGCCGAAGATGTTGGTGGCCTGCGGCGACCAGCGCACGAGGCGGAAGTCGCGATCCCACTCGAGCACGGCCAGCGGCGTGTTGCCGATGTGCGACGACAGCATCCAGTTGGCGCGCCGCAGCGCGTCCTCGTTGCTCTTCGCGTCGTGCACGTCGGTGTGCACCGCGTAGATGCCGGCGACGTTGCCCTCGTTGTCACGATTGGGCGCGTAGTGGACGGCCTCCCAGCGCGTCGCGCCGTCGGGCTGCGGCAGGCACAGTTCGGTGGACACCGTCTCGCCGCGCAGCACGCGCTCGAAGATCGGCTGCAGCAGCGCGAAGCGTGCGCTGCCCGTCACGTCCTCGACATGGCGTCCGGTCAGTTCCTTGCGTGCCTCGCCAATCCACGCTTCATCGTGGCCGTTGACGAAGCGATAGCGGTATTCGCGGTCGATGTACGACACGCGCGCCGGCACGTTGTCCATGATGAGCCGCAGTTCGGCCTCGGATGCGCGCAACGCGTCCTGTGCCTGCTTCAGTCCGTGAATATCGTTCATCAGCACGAACGCGCCGTGGATCTCGCCGGCGGGCCCGGCGTCGGGCACGACGCGCACCGTCATCCAGCGCTTTACACCATTGGCGCCGGGCACCAGGCGGTCGAACGCAGTCGACTCGCCGGTCAGCGCGCGCGCCACCATCGACTGTGCGCTCTGGTAGATCGCGTGGCCCACGACGTCACGCAGCTTGAGCTCGCCGATCTGGCTCGCGACCAAGCCGAAATATTGCAGAAACGTGCGGTTGACGTAATGACACGTCTCGTCGCGGTCGATGTACGCCACGGGCGCAGGCACGCCGTCCATGATGGCGCGCAATTGCGACTCGCGCGCAGCCAATGCATCCTGCGCCTGCTTGAGGTCGGTGATGTCGTGGCCGGCGATGTACTCGCCCTTGACGGTGCCGTCGAAGTTGACGTCGGGCACGCAACGCGCGCGTATCCAGTGCGGACGGCCCTGCGCGTCGATCACTTCGCGCTCGTAGGTGGTCGCCTCGCCGACATAGGTCTGGTCGCGATGCGGATCGAACGCCATCGTCTGCGCCAGCGCGTTCACTTCCTCGGTGCGCTTGCCGATGACGTGGTCACGCGACAGGCCGAAAAGCATCAGGAACGCTTCGTTGACGAACACGTAGCGGCGGTCGGCATCGAGATAGACGACCGGCTCGGGAATGTTGTCGGTGAAAAGCCGCAGTTGCTCCTCGCGGGCGGCAAGCGCCTGCTCGGTCAGCTTGAGATCGTGAATGTCGTACTCGGTGCAATACAGACCGCGCACGCGGCCGGTGCCGTCGAAGTCGGGCGCCATGCGTCCGTGCATCCAGCGGCGCTCGCCGGATGGTGTCTTGGCCATGCGCTCGTACTCGACGTTTTCGCCGGCTTGCGCGCGCTTGAGGATAGGCCGCAGGAACCCGGCGACGTCCTGCGGCAGCACGTCGCTCGGCGTGTTGCCGAGAATCTCATGCTGTGCGTGCAACGCCCAGTTGGCGAACGCCTGGTTGACGAACGTGTAGCGCAATCCGCGGTCGAGATAGGCGATTGGCCCCGGAATGTTGTCGGCGAAGAGCTTCAGTTGCGACTGCTGCGACTTGAGCGCGTCGCGCACGCGCACGTCGTCCTCGATGTCGTTCATCACCGCGAACACGCCGCCGACGCGCCCGCCCATTTCGCGATCGGGGAAGAGCGTGATGCGCACCCATCGCAATTCGCCGTCGGACTTGCGGTCGCGCCGCTCGTACGACACCGTCGCACCCACCAGCGCGCGGTCGATGTAGCCCTGCATTTCCGCCAGCGCGTCGGCGGGCAGGAAGTCGCGCAGCGTGTGGCCCAGCAGGTCGTCCGACGCGATTCCGATCCAGTCGGAGAACGGCTTGTTGCCGAAGCGCAGCTTCTGCTGGCGGTCGAAGTAAAGGATCGGCAGCCCGACGCTGTCGGTGACCAGCCTCAGCCGGTGCTCGCGCTGGCCGGCCTCGAGCTCGAGGCGTTTCAGTTGGTCGACGTCGCTGTAGGTTGCGAGGTAGCCACGCACGACGCCGTTGGGGCTGCGGTCGGGGTAATAGTCGACGCGAATCCAGATGCCCTTGCGTACCGTCGAGAAGAGCTGGCGCTCGTACCCGGTGCGCTCGCCCGCAATGGCCGCCTCGACGTACGCGTGATAGAGCTGGTAGAGCTCGCGGCCCAACACCTCGATCACTTCGTGACCGACGACCTCGTCCATGCGCTTGCCGAGCCACTCGGCAAAGGCCTTGTTGACGAAACGGTAGCGCTGCTCGCGGTCGATATACGCGAGCGGCAGGCCGAGCGCGTTGAGCTTGCGTTGCGACAACGCCGACAGCGAGTCGAAGTCGAGCAACTCCCCCACTGTTTGCACGGTGGCGGTGTCGAGGCGTGTCAGGGCGCGAGGCCGGGGCATGTCATGGGGTGACGCGTATTCCGTTATACGGGATTGCCCTCGCGCGCGACCACCCCGAAAATGGCAGGGAAAGCGACTACTGCCGCGCGGACGCCACCACGATTAAAGTGATGTACCGCACAAGCAAGGATCGGGCCTGACGACACGATGCCCCGGACAGCCTCACGCTGCGGCGGGCACGCGGGAATTTATGGCCTGCCACCGGCCACCTGCATGATTTCGCGACGCTGGTTACAATCGCTGTCACTGCCTGCCCGAAAACGTCGAAAAGCAGCCCGACCGAAGGTTGACGAGCCGCGTGGCGTCAACGCCACGTGCGCCGGTACACAGGGTCCCTGTCGCCATCCAAATAGCCGCTATTGCACAAGGCGCCCATGACCCCCGCCCATTACCTGCGCATTCGTTCGACGCTGCTGGCGCTGATTGCGATTGCGGCGCCCGGCGCCGCTTTTGCGGCAGCCGGCAGCGTGCCGTCGATCGGGCCGGTGCCGGTCGACTTCATCCTGTTCGCGTTGACGCTGCTGGGCGTCGCGCTGCTGCAGCGCTACACGCTGCAGGTCGCGATCGCGGGCCTCGCCGTCATCGTGCTGTGGAAGCTGTTGTTCTCGCCGTTTGCGGAAGGCGCGGGCATCGGCGGCTTTGGCGCGCATCTGGGACACGAATGGGTGCTGCTGGCCAACCTGTTCGGCTTGTTGCTCGGCTTCGCGCTGCTGTCGAAGCACTTCGAGGCGAGCGGCGTTCCTGCGTGGCTGCCTAAATGGCTGCCGGACGACTGGAAAGGCGCATTCGTGCTGCTGGTGATGATCTTCGTGCTGTCGTCGTTCCTCGACAACATCGCGGCAGCGCTGATCGGCGGCACCATCGCGAACGTCGTGTTCCGCCGCAAGGTGCACATCGGTTACCTCGCCGCCATCGTCGCGGCCTCCAACGCCGGGGGCGCCGGCAGCGTCGTCGGCGACACCACGACGACGATGATGTGGATCGACGGCGTGTCGCCGCTATTGGTGTTGGAGGCGTACACGGCGTCGGGTCTCGCGCTGCTGCTGTTCGGCATTCCGGCGGCGCTGCAGCAGCACCGCCATTCGCCGATCATGCGCGATGCGCGCGCCGATGTGCGCATCGACGGCGCGCGCGTGTTCGTCGTCGTGCTGATCCTCGCCGCCGCCATCGCCGTCAACGTCTACGTGAACGTCGAGCATCCCGAACTGGGCGACCGCTTTCCGTTCATCGGGCTCGCCGTGTGGGTGGCGATCCTCGCCTGCGTGCCGCTGCGCAAGCCGGCTTGGAGCGAACTTCCCGGCGCGCTGCGCGGCGCGATCTTCCTGCTGTCGCTGGTGCTCGCCGCGTCGATGATGCCGGTGCATGCGCTGCCCGCTGCGTCGTGGCACGTCGCATTGGGACTCGGTTTCGTTTCGGCGGTGTTCGACAACATTCCGCTCACCGCGCTTGCACTGCACCAGGGCGGATACGACTGGGGATTTCTCGCCTACGCGGTCGGCTTCGGCGGCTCGATGATCTGGTTCGGCTCGTCCGCGGGTGTCGCGCTTTCGGGACAGTTTCCGCAGAGCCGCTCCGTACTCGCGTGGCTGCGAAACGGGTGGCACGTGGCGCTGGCGTACGTCATCGGATTCTTTTTCATGTTGTCGGTGATCGGCTGGCACGCCGATGCGGATCATCGGACGCTGCAAACCGAATCCATTCCACTCTCGGGTCAACCCGCACCGGCGCTCGTCCGTTAGACTCGTGGCTGCGGGACTGACCGCGTTCCCGAATGTTTGGCCGGCCGTGACGGCATCGATGAAATCCTTGTGTCAACGTGCAGTAACGAATTCGCTTTGCGTCGTCGCCTTTGCGTGGGCCGCGTGCGCGCATGCGCAGGCGACTCCCGAAAATGGTGTGATTCCCGCGCCGCCGATGCCGCAACCCGCGCCCGCGGTTGAACCGGCGCCGCAGTATCAGCCGCCGCCAACGCCATATCAGCCACCGCAATATCAACCGCCGCGCTATCGTCCGCCGCATCCGCCCTACCCCGGCACGCAGCCGCCTCCGGTGGTGCTGTACGAGCAGTACGACTTCGGGGGCGCCAATACGGCGATCAGCGCGCGCGTCGACAATCTCGACATCACGCAATGGAACGACCGCGCGATGTCGATGCTGATCAACGAGGGCAACTGGGAGTTGTGCACCGACGCGTTTTTCCACGGCAGGTGCAACGTGTTCGGTCCGGGCAGCTACCGCGATCTGGGCAATGGCCTCGTCGGACAGGTGAGTTCGCTGCGGCGCGTCGACAACGGACGCAGCGCGCGCGACGCTGGCACTTATCCACCACCGCCACCGCCTGCATATGCGCCGCCGTCTGCGAATGCGTCGCCAGCCCCGGCGTACGTGCCACCTGCACCGTCAGCGTATCCACCTCGCATCCCCCGCGCGATCCTGTTTTCCGGGCGCGACTTCCGCGGACGCAAGGTGGTGATCGACGGCGACCTGCCTAACCTCGACGGCACCGAATTCAACGACCGCGCAGTGTCGCTGCGCGTCGAAGCCGGGTTTTGGCAGTTCTGCACCGACGCCGGTTACGCGGGCGACTGTCGCGCCTTCGGACCCGGTGACTATCCGGATCTGCCGGACGGTTTTGAAGGCCGCATCTCGTCGGTGCGGCGCGTTGACGCGCCCGATCGCTGACCGGTCCCATCCGTTTTTACGCGAACGACCAAGGAGAACCACGATGATTCGATTGCGACACGTTGCAGCATTCGCTTGCGCACTGGTGGCTACCGGCGCGATGGCGCAGGCAATCACTTTCTACGAAAACGACGGCTTTCGCGGTCGCAACTTCTCGCAGGACGGTCCGATTGCCGACTTTCAGCACTTCGGCTTCAACGACCAGGCGTCCTCGGTGGTGATCCGTCGCGGTGCATGGGAAGTCTGTACTGACGCACGCTTCGGCGGAAATTGCGTGACGTTGCGCGCAGGGTCGTATCCGAATCTCGGCGCGATGGGCATGGGCAATCGCATCTCGTCGGCACGGCCTGCCGGCGGACCCGGAATGCGTCCCCCGCCGCCGATGCCTGCGCCGCCGCCATACGCGCCGCCGCACAAGGGGCGGTCGAACGCGGTGACGCTGTTCGACTCGGCTGCGCTGACCGGCGCCCGCTTTCACGTCGATGGCGATATTCCGAATCTCGACCGCACGCAATGGAATGACCGTGCGCGATCGATGATCGTCCGCCAGGGTCGCTGGCAGATCTGCACCGATGCCAACTTCCGCGGCAATTGCATGGTCTTCGGACCGGGCCGCTACGACAACATCGGCAACCAGACCGGCAGCGCGAGTTCGATCCGGCGCGTGCGCTAGCCGGATGGCGATCGTTGACGATATCGCGGGACTGCGCCAGATTCTTGCGCGGTCCCGCACGATCGCCGTGGTCGGCTTGTCCGCCAACTGGTACCGGCCGAGTTTTTTCGCGGCCAAGTACATGCAGGACAAGGGTTACCGGATCATTCCCGTCAATCCCAACTACGGCGAAGTGCTCGGCGAGCGTTGCTACGCCAGCGTCGCGCAGATTCCCGGGCCGGTCGACCTGGTCGACTGTTTCCGCCGCGCCGATGAAATGCCGGCGCTCGCGCGAGAAGCGGTGGCCAAGGGCGCGAAGGTGCTGTGGATGCAGCTTGGCATCGTCAACGACGAGGCAACGGCATTGGCCAATGCGGCCGGCCTCGATGTCGTCGCCAACCGCTGCGTGAAGATCGAGCACGCGCGCATCCTCGGCGGCCTCAACTGGGCCGGCGTCAACACGGGAATCATTTCCGCGCAGCGGCCGCACATGCGCTGACGATATGCGGCAAAATGCGCGGGTTACCGGATTCCGGACCGCGCATGAGCGACCGACGCTACGCTTTCGACACGCTGTGCCTGCACGCGGGGCAGATCCCCGACGCGGCCACGGGTGCGCGTGCGCAGCCGATCTACCAGACGACATCGTTCGTGTTCGACAGCGCCGACCACGCGGCGTCGCTGTTCAACCTGCAAACGTTCGGCAACGTCTACTCGCGGATTTCCAATCCCACCGTCGCCGCACTGGAGGAGCGCATTGCGGCGCTGGAAGGCGGTCGCGCAGCCCTCGCCACCGCCACGGGAATGGCCGCGCAGATGGTCGCGCTGCTGACACTCGCGCGCGCGGGCGACCACCTGGTCGCCTCGAAATCGTTGTACGGCGGCACCTACTCGCAACTGGCGGTGACCTTCGAGCAACTCGGCATCGCGACGACGTTCGTCGACGGCAACGATCCGCAGGCTTTTCGCGTCGCGATCATGCCGAACACCAAGGCGCTCTACACGGAGACGATCGGCAACCCGCAACTCGATGTCGCCGACATCGCCGCGCTGGCGGCGATCGCCCACGAAGCCGGCGTGCCGCTCGTGGTCGACAACACGCTCGCATCGCCCTATCTTTGCCGGCCGTTCGAACACGGTGCGGACATCATCGTTCACTCGGTAACCAAGTACCTGGGCGGCCATGGCACGACGAT
>DATCFA010000163.1:0-2433 GCA_036509805.1 Casimicrobiaceae bacterium | reverse complement strand
GCCTGTGCCAAGGCGAAATTGCGCAGGCGCGCCAAAAGCAGCGCCATCGATGTGACGGTCCTGGCTGGTGCGTGCCGCACCGTCACGGCGTTCTGCGCTCATCCGAGGCGCTAAAGTCGATTGGTTCACGGGTTCTCAGTCCTGGTTGTCGATCGCCGGCAGCACGGCTGCGCCCGCGGACCGCGTGATCGCGCCGCTACGCACCAGCTCGGCCGCCGCGGCGATGTCCGCGGCGAAGTAACGATCCTCGTCGAGTCGCGGCACCCGCGCGCGCAACGTTTCACGCACGCGCTCCAGCGGCGCGCTGGATGCGAGCGGTGCGTGGAAATCGAGTGCCTGTACGGCGGCCAGCAGCTCGATCGCGACGACATTCAGCGCGTTTTCCGCCATCGGCAGCAAGCGGCGCGCACCGTGCGTTGCCATCGACACGTGGTCTTCCTGGTTGGCGGACGTGGGAATCGAATCGATGCTCGCTGGATGGGCGCGCTGCTTGTTCTCCGCGACGAGTGCCGCGGCGGTCACCTGCGGGATCATGAATCCCGAATCGAGGCCCGGCCTGCGGGTGAGGAACGCCGGCAGGCGCGACAGCGACGGATCGACTAGCATCGCAATGCGCCGCTCGGCCAGCGAGCCGATTTCGCACACGGCGAGTGCGATCTCATCGGCGGCGAAGGCCACCGGTTCTGCGTGAAAATTGCCGCCGGAGATCACTTCATCGGCGTCGGCGAATACCAGCGGATTGTCGGTGACGCCATTCGCTTCCGTCACCAGCGTCGCGGCGGTATGGCGCAACAAGCCGAGGCACGCACCCATCACCTGCGGCTGGCAGCGCAGGCAGTACGGGTCTTGCACACGGTCGTCTCCGCTGCGATGCGATGCGCGGATCGCGCTGCCTTCCATCAGGGCGCGCAGCGCGCGCGCCACATCGATCTGTCCGCGATGGCCACGCAATTGCTGGATGCGCGGATCGAACGGACCGTCGGAGCCTTTCGCGGCATCGGTCGCCAGCGCGCCGGTAACGAGTGCCGTATGAAACACCCGTTCCGTCTCGAACAGGCCGGCCAAAGCCAGCGCCGTGGATGTTTGCGTGCCATTGAGCAGCGCAAGCCCTTCCTTCGGTGCCAGCACCAGCGGGGCCATTCGCGCGGCGTCCAGCGCGACGCGAGCTGGCAAGGTGTTTCCGCCGACGTCGATTTCGCCGGCACCCAGCAGTGTCGCCGTCATATGTGCCAGCGGAGCAAGATCGCCGGATGCGCCGACCGATCCTTGCGCAGGTATCACCGGCAGTAAACCGCGCGCGAGGCAGTCGAGCAGGTACTGGATGGTGCAAAAGCGCACGCCCGACGCGCCGTGTGCGAGGCTGGCGATCTTCAGCGCCATCATCAGTCGGACGACGCGGGCCGGCAGGCGATCGCCGACACCGGCTGCATGTGACATCACCAGGTTTCGCTGCAGCGTCGCGAGGTCGCGCGCATCGATCGACACGCTGGCGAGCTTGCCGAAGCCGGTGTTGACGCCGTAGACCGGCGTGCCCAGCGCGACGATCCGCTCGATCGTCGCAGCACCTGCGTCCACCGCGACGCGACTCTGCGCCGCGAGCGCGACGTCGGCGCCGTTGTAGATCGCACGCCACGCGGCGAGCGGCGTCGCACCGGGGTCCAGCGTAACGGTCCCCGACGGATCGGCGGTCGAAACGCTCATTGCGGGTCCTGCCAGCGGCGCACCAGCGAATGCTCGATGCCGAACAGGTCGAGGACACGGCCGACGCTGTGGTTGACGACTTCGTCGATGGATTGCGGCTTGTTATAGAACGCGGGCACCGGCGGCATGACGATCGCGCCCATTTCCGTTACCGCCGTCATGGCGCGCAGATGGCCGAGATGCAACGGCGTTTCGCGCACCATCAACACCAGCCGGCGTCGTTCTTTCAGTGATACGTCGGCGGCACGAGTCAGCAGGCTCGTCGTGACCCCGGTGGCGATCTCCGACAGACTGCGGATGGAACACGGTGCGACAACCATGCCGATCGTCCTGAACGAACCGCTGGAGATCGACGCGCCGATGTCGTCGTGCCGATGGTTGACGTCGGCCAGTGCCTGCACGTCGGCTGTCTTGAGCGACAGCTCGAGACCGAGCGTTAGCTGCGCCGCGCGGGTCATCACCAGATGCGTGATGACGCCAGCACCGCGCAGCGCTTCGAGCATGCGCACGCCATAGATAATGCCCGAGGCGCCGCTGATGCCGACGATGATGCGCGAAGCGTTCATCGGTCGCCACTACGATCGCTGCGGCGGTTTCCCGAGGGGACGCCGCCACGGGCTTTGCTTGGGAAGGAAGTCATTCGTATGGTAGACCGAGACATCGTCGACGCCTTTGGCACTGGGACGCGTGCACGAGCGTATCGTATCGCGGGCGCACGCTGGATGAGCGTGC
>DATCFA010000162.1:0-5830 GCA_036509805.1 Casimicrobiaceae bacterium | reverse complement strand
CGTCGTGTTCACCAACAACGATGGCGCGTACGACAGCGCGCTCGCGTTGCACGCAGCCGGCGTGGCGATTGCCGCCATCGTCGATTCGCGCGCGGCGCCAGCCGCGCTGTGCGGCGCGCCGGCGCGCGCGCGCGACACCGGGTTGAACGTGATCGCCAATGCCATGGTCACCGGCGCACATGGACGCGCGCATGTGGCGGCGGTCGATGTCGTCGCGCGAGGCGGTGTCCGCACGCGACTCGCGTGCGATCTCGTCTGCGTGTCCGGCGGCTTCAATCCGGCCGTCCACCTTTTTTCGCAGGCACGCGGCAAGCTGCGCTACGACGACGTGATCGCCGCGTTCGTCCCGGCGTCGTCACCGCTTTCGATCGCCGCTGCCGGCGGCGCCAACGGTGTGTTCGATCTGTCGCTGGCGCTGCGTGAAGGCCACGCTGCCGGCGTGGCCGCGGCGGCACGCGCCGGCGCGGTCGCATCCGCAACGCAGGTCGCGCCGTACGCGCCTGCGTACGAATCCGCGCCGCTGCAACCGTTGTGGGCGGTGACGCCGCAACAGGGCCATCCGAAGCGCTTCGTCGACCTGCAGAACGACGTGACCGTCGACGACATCGCGCTCGCCAAGCGCGAGGGCTACCAGGCGGTCGAGCACCTGAAGCGCTACACGACGCTGGGAATGGGCACCGATCAGGGCAAGACCAGCAACGTCGTGGGCCTCGCGCTGATGGCCGCCGAGCTTGGCGTCGCCATTCCGAGTGTGGGCACGACGACGTTCCGGCCGCCTTATACGCCGGTGACGCTCGGCGCGGTTGCCGGCGCCGAATGCGGGCCGCATGTCGCACCGACGCGACTGTCGTCGATGCACGCGTGGCACGCCGCGCACGGCGCGCGCTTCGTCAACGCCGGCCTGTGGAAGCGCCCGCATTCGTATCCGCGCCCCGGTGAGTCGGAGGACGCCGCCGCCGATCGCGAGGCGCGCAACGTGCGCGCGAACGTCGGTGTCGTCGATGTGTCGACGCTGGGCAAGATCGAGTTGCAGGGGCGTGATGTCGCCGAATTCCTCAACCGCCTCTACATAAACCGCTGGGACAACCTGGCGGTCGGCCGCTGCCGCTATGGCGTGATGTTGCGCGACGATGGCATGGTGATGGACGATGGCACGACGTCGCGTCTTGGCGCCACGTACTACCTGATGACCACCACCACCGTCAACGCGGTGAAGGTGATGCAGCAGATCGAGTTCCTGCTGCAGACCGTGTGGCCGCAGCTCGATGTGCACGCGACCTCGGTGACCGAGCAATGGTCGGCGGCGGCGCTGTCGGGCCCGAAGGCGCGCGACGTGCTCGCGGAGCTCGTAGATATCGACGTGTCGAATGCCGCGTTTGCGTTCCTCTGCGTCGGAACCTGCAACGTGCGCGCGGCCGGCGGCGACATTCCGGCGCGCCTTTTCCGGATGAGCTATTCCGGCGAGCTCGCCTACGAAATCCACGTGCCGGCGGATCGCGGCCCGGCGATGTGGGAAGCGGTGATCGCGGCGGGCGAACGTTACGGCATCATGCCTTACGGCACCGAGGCGATGAGCACGCTGCGGATCGAAAAAGGGCACGTCGTTGTCGGCGCCGAGGCCGACGGCCGCACGACGGCCGACGATTTGGGCCTCGGCAAGCTCGTCAATGGCGCGAAGTGGTGTGTCGGCAAGCCGTTGCTTGCGCGACCAGCACTGGTGGCTGCTGGCCGCTGGCAGCTCGTCGGACTGACAGCGCTCGATGGCGCGGCAATGCCGCGCGGCGCGAAGCTGGTCGCTGATGCGCAACGTGCGCCGCCGAATCCGATCGACGGCCACGTGACGTCGTGGTGCACGAGTCCACACGTGAATGCGTCCATCGCGTTGGCGTTGCTGGCCAACGGGCGCGAACGACATGGCGAAATCTTGTGGGCGGTGTCGCCGCTGGCGGACGCGCGCGTGTGCGTGCGCGTGGGGCCGCCATGCTTCGTCGACCCTGACGGGGAGCGCTTGCGTGTCTGATCTCCACGACGGCGGTATCGGTTCGCCGAATCCCGGCCACTATGGCGCGGCGGGCAGCGGTGTCGTGCTTTCGCAGGCGCCGATCATGGCCGCATGGAACGTGCAGGGCGACCCGTCGCGCACGAGCGTCGTCGCCGACGCGAGACGCCTGTTCGGCGTGGCGCTGCCCGAAGTCGCGAACACGACGCAGGCGGCCGGTGCGCTGACAGCATTTTGGCTCGGTCCGCGTTCATGGCTGGTGGTGGAAGCTGCACGCAATGGCGCGTCGGCAACGTTGACCGACTACGTTGGCCGGCGTGATGCGCTCAACGCGGGCGGCGCCGCGCTGTTCGACGTGTCAGCAAGCCGTGTCGCCTACACACTACGCGGCGTGCAGGCAGCGAGTGTGCTGGCACGCGGCTGCCCGCTCGACTTCGATGCGCGTGCATTTGCGGCGGGCACGTGCGCGCAAAGCGTGCACGGGCAGGTTGCAGCGCTGTACTACCGCCATGCGCGCACGCAGGCGTTTACGCTGCTGGTCGCGCGGAGCTTCGCGGCCGATGTCTGGCACGCGCTATGTGAGGCTTGCGCGGCGGACGGCTACGACGCTGCGCCGCCGGCGCCGTTCGACGCCGGCTGACGCCCCAGCCTGTCGGTCACGTCAAAGCACCATCAGGTCGCGTCCCAGCACGATTTCACCGCCATAGTCGCTGGCTGCGCTGTCGCGCCACGTTTCATCGGCGACCGAATCGGACGGCACGAAATGCGACAGCACGAGGCACTTCACATCGGCGTCGCGCGCGATGGCACCGACTTGCGCCTGCGTCGTATGGCTTGCGAGCAGGTGGCACCGCAACCGCGTGGCGTTCGGAAGGCTGCGGCAGATCGTGTCCAGCGCCGGCTCGTAGAGCACTTCGTGCACCAGCACGTCGGCGCCGCGCGCCAGTTCGATGAGGCTCGCGCAGGGCGCGGTGTCGCCGGAGAACACGATCGAGCGGTCGGCGGTATCGAAGCGGTACGCGAACGCGGGCACCACCGGCGGATGCTCGACGAGCGTGCAGCGCACGCGCACGTTCGCGTCGCGGTAGACCTCGCAGGCACCGGAGATTTCGTGCGCGCGGATCAGCGGCGCGAGCGGCGGACGTCCTTCGTCGGCGATCCGCGTGCCGATGTCGTACGCGTTGAGCGCGAGGAACTGCGATGTCATCTGCACGAGCGGCGGCGGTCCGTAGGCATCGACTGCCGTATCGAGGCCGCCCGCCCACGACAGCAGGAACAGGTTGCCGTAGTCGGCGTTGTGGTCGCTGTGGTGGTGGGTGACGAATACCGCGCGCAGCGAGCCGAACGCGAGGCCGGCCCGCGCCATCTGGCGCGCGACGCCGTTGCCGCAGTCGACGATGTACGTTGCGCCGCCGGCGACGACGGCGAACGCTGGCGCCGAGCGCGTCACTTTCGGCATCGGGCCGCCGCCGGTGCCGAGCAGCACGAGGCGGGCCGCACTCATTGCGCCTCCCGGGTGACGCGCGCGAGGAACGCCTGCGTGCGCGGATGCTGCGGTTGCGCAAGCATCTCGCGCGGGGCACCCGACTCGACGATGACGCCGCCGTCCATGAACGCGACGCGGTCGCCGGCGTCGCGCGCGAAAGCCATCTCGTGCGTGACGACCACCATTGTCATGCCGTCGTCGGCGAGACCGCGCATCACGGCCAGCACGTCGCCGACGAGCTCGGGGTCGAGCGCGGAGGTCGCCTCGTCGAACAGCATGAGCTTCGGCTGCATCGCCAGCGCGCGTGCGATGGCGACGCGCTGCTGCTGGCCGCCCGACAGGTGCGCCGGATACGCGTCCGCCTTGTCGGCGAGACCAACGCGCGCGAGCAGCGCGCGGCCACGGTCGATCGCCACTGCGCGCGCTTCGCCGCGGACGCTGCAGGGCGCCTCGATTACGTTGGCGAGCGCGCTCATGTGCGGGAACAGGTTGAAGCGCTGGAACACCATGCCGATCGAAGCGCGCTGGCGGCAGGTCTCGCGCTCCGGCAATTCGTACAGGCAGTCGCCGCGCTCGCGGTAGCCGACGAGCTCGCCGTCGACGTAAATGCGTCCGGCGTCGATCTTCTCGAGGTGATTGATACAGCGCAGCAGCGTGCTCTTGCCCGAGCCGGACGGGCCGATCAGGCACAACACCTCGCCGGTGGCGACGTCGATGTCGACACCCTGCAACACCGCGTCGCGCCGGTAGCGCTTGTGGACGCCTGCGACGCGCAGCATCGGCGGCGCCGGCAGGGGCTCAGCGTGCGCCATGGGCAGCGGCATCGCCGCGTGCGACGCGGCGTTCCATCAGGTACTGGCCGGCGCTGGCGAGCGTCGTCAGCGCGAGATACCAGAACGTCGCCACCAGCATCAGCTCGATCGTGTGCAGGTTGGCCGATGCGATGTTCTGCGCGGCGGTCAGCAGGTCGCCGCCGGCGATCACCGACACCAGCGATGTGGCCTTCAGTAGCGAGATGAACTGGTTGCCCGCCGGCGGGATGATCACGCGCAGCGCCTGCGGCAGGATGATTCGCCGCATCGCCAGCGCGCGCGGCATGCCGAGCGCGATGGCCGCGTCGTGCTGGCCGCGGTCGACGGCGAGAATGCCGGCGCGCACGATCTCGCCCATGTACGCCGCCTCGTTGAGCCCGAGCGCGATCACCGACGCGACGAACGGCGTCAGCAGCGAGTTCGTGTCGAACGGTCCCATCGTCGGGAAAAGCAGCGCGAGATTGCCCCAGATCAGGATCTGCACGAGCAGCGGCGTGCCACGCAGCAGCCACGTGTAGCCGAAACTCGCCGTACGCAGCACGGCGCTCGCGGCGACGCGCATCATGGCCAGCAGCGTGCCGAGCACGACTCCGATGACGCCTGCGGCGAGTGCCAGCACGATGGTCATCCGCAGCCCGCGCAGGATCGCCGGCGCGAGCTCAAACTCGACGATTGCCGCGTGATCGATGTTGGGATTGCGATAGAGCGAGACGGCAAGCAGCACCACCAGCACGCCGACGGTGCCGCTGCCGAGCATCAGCCAAGGGCGCCGCAACGGGACGACGCGCGTCATCGGCTGTTGCGCAGTGCGCGCGTGCGCAGCATTTCGCCGTTACGGCTTCTGCGCGCTGCCGCCGTTGATCGCCGTCCTGGCGACGGCACCGTTGCCGACGCCGTACTTGTCGAGGATGCGCCGGTACGAGCCATCGGCGATCAGCGCGTCGAGCGCCTTTTGCAGCGCGTCGCGCAGCGCCACGTTCGACTTGGCGACACCGATGCCGAGCGGCACCGGCTGGTATTCGTGCCCGGCGACGACGTCGAACAGCGTGCCGCCGTCGGCGGTCTTCGCGAGATAGACCATCACCGGCGAGTTGCCGAGGAACGCGGAGACGCGCCCCGTCTGCACCTGCAGCCGCGCGTCGGCGGGCTGCGCGTATTGCAGGTTCTCGATCGGCGGCTTGCCTGCCGTCTTGCATCGCGCGCTGGTTTCATCGACCAGCGTGACCTGCGTCGACCCTTGCACGGTCGACACCGTCTTGCCGCACATCGTTTCCAGGCTCTCGACGTGATCGGGATTGCCCTTTCGGATCAGCAACAGTGTGCCCAGGTTGAAGAAGTCGACGAAGTCGATCAGCTTCTCGCGCTCCGGCGTGTCGTTCATCAGCGTGAACGTGATGTCGATGCGCTTCGCTTCCATTGCCGGCAACAGGCCGTTGAACGGGATTGCCTTGAACGCGATCGGCCGTCCCATCTGCTTGCCCATCGCGTCGGCCAGGTCGACGATCACGCCCTGCAGCGTCGTGCCGTCGGCGG
>DATCFA010000161.1:0-2208 GCA_036509805.1 Casimicrobiaceae bacterium | reverse complement strand
CGCGAACGCCCTGCCGCCGTGGTGCTGCTGATCGAAACCGGCGGCGTGCGCCTGCAGGAGGCGAACGCGGGCCTCATCGCGGTGTCCGAAGTGATGCGCGCGATCCTTGCGGCGCGCAGTGCGGGCATCCCGGTGATCGCGGCCATCGGCGGCCAATACGGCTGCTTCGGCGGCATGGGAATCGCCATCGCGTGCTGCAATGCAATCGTGATGAGCGAGGAAGGACGCCTGGGGCTGTCCGGTCCGGAGGTCATCGAGACTGCGTACGGTGTCGAGGAATTCGATTCGCGCGACCGCGCGCTGGTGTGGCGCACGCTCGGCGGCAAGCACCGTTATCTGATCGGCGATTGCGACGCGCTGGTCGACGACGACATGGCCGCGTACCGCGGCGCGATCATCCAGGCGATCGCCGGTGCACAAGCGTTGTCGCTGGCGCGCGTCGAGCAGGAACACGCGATGCTTGCGCAACGGCTCGCCGCGTTCGGCGACATGCAGGAGTCGCGCGACATCTGGCGCGCGCTCGGCGTGCAGCACCCGGAGGCGGTGTCGATGCTGTCGACCGGCGAATTCCTCGCGCAGGCCGATGCGTTGAGGACGACGTGACGATGCCGGCCGCCCCGCCGGCGCCGGCGCGGGCGCGCGCAGTCGATTGGCAGTCGGTTGCGGACCGGCTGTTTCCGCAGGGCCATGCCATCGCCGAGGAGGGTGACCTGCTCGATGGCAGCGGGCGATGTGGAGATGTCCTTTTCGCGGTTACCGGCACCACCCGGCATGTCGATGTCGGCGTGGAAATCGCGCTGGCGATGGCGCAATCGGTGTTGCGCACCGTGCGCGAGCATCCGGGCAGGCCGATCCTGTTCCTGATGGACACCGAGGGGCAGCGTCTGCGCCGGCGCGATGAGATGCTGGGCCTCAATCGCTACATGGCGCACATCGGCAAATGCGTCGAGGTCGCGCGCCGGCACGGACACCGGATCGTGGGGCTGGTCTACGGCGAGGCCCTGTCGGGCGGCTTCATCGCCAGCGCGATGAACGCCGATGTCTGCGGCGCGCTTCCCGACGCGCAGATATACGTGATGGGACTGCCGGCGATGGCGCGCGTCACGCGCATTGCCGAGGAGCGTCTGCGCGAGCTGTCGCGCACGTCGCCGGTGTTCGCGCCCGGCGCCATCAACTACGTCGCAATGGGCGGCGTCGACGCGCTGTGGGAAGGCGATCTGGCGGCGTGTCTGATGGATGCGCTGGCGCGTGCCGATAGCGTCGATCGTCGCGCCGAGGTGGGCGCGGCGCGCGGCGGTCGCCCATTCGCCGCGAGCGTTGCGCGTCGAGTTGCAACCGATGCCTGACGGCGCACCGGTCGCCATCGCGTGCGTGCGCAGGCACGACATGGTGAGCGTTGCGCCCGCGTTTGCGGAGGAGGTCGCGACGCAATGCGCGACGCCCGAAGACCACGGCGCGATCGCGCACTGGATGCGTGCCGCGTGGCCGATGGTCGTGCGCATGCAACCACCGGGAGCACATGCCGCCGGACGGCTCGCCGTGGGCGCGCCGCTGCCACCATCGATGGGCCGGCGGCGAATTGCGCTGCACATCAATGACGCGTGGGTCGTGCGCGTCGCGCCGCCGCCGCGGCTCGCCGACGTCGACACTTCGCTTGCGTTCGGCTGGCGCTCGGCGGTGCGCGATCTCGCATCGCGCGCAGAAGACGCGGGAATCGTGCTGCGCGTCTTCGGTTCGGTGGCATGGCAGGCGCTCACCGGCATTTCCTGGCTGACGCCGGAATCCGACCTCGACATCCTTTGGGCGCCCGCCGATCTGCGCGAGCTCGATACGGGCGCCGCGCTGCTCGCGTCGTGGGCGGCGGCTTCCGGCGTGCCGCTCGACGGCGAGCTGGTATTCGGCGAACGCGCCGTCAGCGTACGCGAATGGCGCGAGGCGCGTGCCGGCGCACGGCTGCTGGTCAAGACGCTGCACGGCGTCGCACTGTGCACGCGCGCCGAGTTGATCGCTGCGCTCGCGCCTGCGGGCGGACGTGGATGTGCACGATGAGCGGCGCCAGCGAAGCGCCGTCCGTCGCGTCGGACGCGTCTGCTGCTCGCGCAGGTCCCGAAGTCACGCCCGGCGACGCGGCCCGCATCGGTCGCTGCCTGCCGCCGCGCCTGCCGCCGCGAGTGTCGCCACATGAGGTCGCTGCGCTGTCGTCGCGCC
>DATCFA010000160.1:0-2655 GCA_036509805.1 Casimicrobiaceae bacterium | reverse complement strand
GAAGCGGCCGGTCTGCGGTTCGCGCGACAACTGTTTTTCCAGCGCCGCGCATCCCAACGCGATCCAGTGCGCGTACCACGCATCGCGCGCCGCGTCGTCCACGTGCAGCGCCGACTTGAGATATTGCAGCACGCGCAGGTTGTCGATCGGATGGATGTCGGCGACGATCGCCAGCGCAATGCCGCGCACGCGCGCGCGCCCTTCGGCGTCGGCAGGCAGCAGCGGTGGTTGTGGATATTTCTCGTCGAGATATTCGATGATCGCCATCGACTGCGTGATCACCGTACCGTCGTCGAGCACCAGCGCGGGCACGAGGCCGTGCGGGTTGCAGTCGCGGTATTGCGCGCCATGCTGGACGCCGTGGCGCAGATGCACGAACGCGCGCTCGGCGGTGACGCCCTTGAGATTGAGCGCGATGCGCACGCGATACGCCGCCGACGAGCGGAAATAATCGTAGAGCTTCATTGCGCTAGAAAGCCGAAATGCCGGTCTGCGCGCGACCGAGGATCAGCGCGTGGATGTCGTGCGTGCCTTCGTAGGTGTTGACCGTCTCGAGGTTGAGCACGTGGCGAATCACGTGGAACTCGTCGACGATGCCGTTGCCGCCATGCATGTCGCGCGCGGTGCGCGCGATGTCGAGCGACTTGCCGCAGGAATTGCGCTTCATGATCGACGTGATTTCCGGCGATGCGATGCCTTCGTCCTTCATCCGCCCGAGCCGCAGGCAGCCCTGTAGCCCCAGCGTGATCTCGGTCTGCATGTCGGCGAGCTTTTTCTGCACCAGCTGGTTGGCGGCGAGCGGCCGGCCGAACTGCTTGCGGTCGAGCACGTATTGCCGCGCCGCATGCCAGCAGAACTCAGCGGCGCCCAGCGCGCCCCACGCGATGCCATACCTTGCACTGTCGAGGCAGCCCATCGGCCCTTTCAATCCTTTCACATTGGGCAACAGGTTGTCGGCCGGAACGAACACGTCGTCCATGACGATTTCGCCAGTGACCGACGCGCGCAGGCTGAACTTGCCTTCGATCTTCGGCGCCGACAATCCCTGCATGCCTTTTTCGAGAATGAATCCGCGTACCACGCCGTCGTCGGTCTTCGCCCATACGATGAACACGTCGGCGATCGGTGAATTGGAAATCCACATCTTGGCGCCGTGCAAACGGTAGCCGCCATCGGCCCCGCGCGCACGCGTCACCATCGAGCCCGGGTCGGAACCGTGGTCGGGCTCGGTCAGGCCGAAGCAGCCGATCCATTCGCCGCTGGCGAGCTTCGGCAGGTATTTGCGACGCTGCGCCTCGCTGCCATACGCATGGATCGGGAACATGACCAGCGAGCTCTGCACGCTCATCATCGACCGGTAGCCCGAGTCGACGCGCTCGACTTCGCGCGCGATGAGGCCGTACGCGACGTAGTTGAGGTCGGCGCCGCCGTATTCGGACGGAAGCGTCGCCCCCAGCAACCCCAGCGCGCCCATTTCGCGAAAGATTGCCGGATCGGTGGTCTCGTGGCGGAACGCGGCGGTGATCCGCGGCATCAACTTGTCCTGCGCGTAGGCGCGCGCGGTGTCGCGCACCATTCGCTCTTCCTGCGATAGCTGGGTTTCGAGCAGCAACGGATCGTCCCAGTGGAAGCCGGGTTTGGCGGCAATGCGGTCGGGCGCGTTCATCGGCAATCCTGGCGGACGGTAGCTTCGCATTATCGCGCGAAGCTACGCGGCGTCCGTGCTGCTACCCGCTCATCACTTCGCCACCCGCCACGACGATCGCCTGTCCGGTGATCGCCTGCGATTCGGGCAGGCACAGCCACGCGACGCTGGCAGCGACTTCGGCGGGCGTCACCAGCCTTCCCTGAGGGTTGCGCGACGCGAACGCTGCGCGCGCTTCGCCCTCGCTCTTGCCGGTGCGCGCGGCGATGCTAGACACCGCCTCGCGGACGAAATCGGTATCGGTATAACCGGGGCAGACGGCGTTGACGGTGACGCGCGTGGACGCATATTCGCTGGCCAGCGCGCGCGTCAGCCCGAGCAGACCGTGCTTGGCCGCGCAATAGGCGCTGACGTTCGGATAGCCGGCCACACCCGCGGTGCTGACGATGTTGACCACGCGCGCCCACGGCGCATGGACCAGCGAGCCCATCGCGGCGTGTGTACACAGGTACGCGCCGGTCAGGTTGAGCAGCAGCATTTCGTCCCACAGCGCGCGGTCGGTACGCGAGAACTTGGCGCTTTTGGCACCACCCGCATTGTTGACGAGGATCGACAGCGGTCGATGCAGCCGCGTGATGGCCGCGAACACGTGCGCGACGGCAGCCTCGTCGCCGATGTCGCAGACATGCGCATCGCAGTTCGCGCCGGGCAGTTCGGCGATCGCGGCGAACAGCCGCTCGCGGTCGCGGCCGATCAGCGTCAGCGATGCGCCCAGCGCAGCCAGACGGCCGGCGATCGCAAGGCCGATGCCGCGGCCGCCGCCGGTGACGACGGCGTGTGTACCGGACAAAGGCAATGCGGGTGTGGTCATTGAGTGTTGATTGGCGGCTGTCTCGCCGGTGAATGTATCAGCCCCCGCCCGGACCCGTTCAAACGGATTTCGTCAATCGCACCGCCGACTTAAGCGCTTCGGTCGAATGCACGCGCACGTCGGCGTTCGTAGGCTACGC
>DATCFA010000159.1:0-3252 GCA_036509805.1 Casimicrobiaceae bacterium | reverse complement strand
CCGGCATCCGCATGCTGCGGGAAATCTACGCGCAGCCGGCGTTTCGGAAGCTCGTCGATGCGGAGGTGCTGCCCGGTGCCAGTGCCGACGACGACGCCAGGCTGCTCGACTTCGCGCGCCAGCAAGGCGGCACGGTGTTCCACTGCGTTGGAACCTGCAGGATGGGCACCGGCGCGGACGCCGTGGTCGGCAGCGACTTGCGCGTGCACGGTGTGGACGGATTGCGTGTCGTCGACGCGTCGGTGATGCCGCGCGTCACGTCGGCAAACACGAATGCCGCGTCGCTGATGATCGGCGAACGCGGCGCGCGAATGATACTCGGGCAGGCGTGACGGGGCTGCCCTCACCCCGACCCTCTCCCGCACGTGGGAGAGGGAGCGTGTCGCGTTTTGCAAGCGAGTTCATCACCGAAACGTAACGCCGCAGCCATCCCTCGCCCACGCAGTGGGAGCGGGATCAGGGTGAGGGCAGCCCTGCCGCCATCCGCGCGCGCGTTTCGTCGCGTCCCACCAGCGCGAGCACCGCGTCGATGGCCGGCGTGTGCGACGTCCCGGTCGTGAGCCAGCGCAGCGGCATCATCACCTGCCCCGCCTTGAGGCCATGCGCGGCGGCGGCCGCCTTGATCGCCGCGCCGATGGCTTCGCGCGTCCAGGCCAGCGATGCGAACGCCGCGGCGATTTCCTCCAGCGCCGCGCGGTTCTGCGGCGTGACCTGCGTCGCCAGTTCGCCTGCGGGAACCTCGGGTGTCACGTAGAAGTAGCGCGCCGCTTCGGCCATCTCGCAGAGCGTCGCGGCGCGATCGCGCAGCAGCGCGGCGACATCGTCCACCGACGGGCCGCGCGCCACGTCGAAACCCTGCGCAACGAGAAATGGCGCCAGCCGGCGCGCAAGCTCGTCGGGCGGCAACAGCTTGATGTGCTCGTGGTTCAGCCACTTGAGTTTGTCCGGGTCGAAGCGTCCGGGCGACGAATGCAAGCCCGAAAGATCGAACCACGCGACGAATTGCTCAATGCCGAACACCTCGGCGTCGCCGTGCGACCAGCCGAGGCGCGCCAGGTAGTTGACGATCGCCTCCGGCAGATAGCCGTCGTCGCGGTATTGCAGCACGCCACGCGCGCCACGGCGCTTCGCCAGCTTGTCGCCGTCGGGCGTCAGCACGGTAGGCAGGTGCGCGTACACCGGTGGCGTCGCCCCCAGTGCCCGCATCATGTTGATCTGCCGCGGCGTGTTGTTGACGTGGTCATCGCCGCGGATCACGTGCGTGATGCGCATGTCGATATCGTCGACGACGACACAGAAATTGTAGGTGGGCGTGCCGTCGGCGCGCGCGATGATCAGATCGTCGAGCTCGGCATTGGCGATGGCGATCGGCCCCTTGACCGCGTCTTCCCAGGCGACGCTGCCGTCGTCCGGGTTGCGAAAGCGCACCACCGGCGGCAGGTCCGGCGGCGTCTTGCCGGCGGCGTTTTCCGGCCGCCAGCGGCCATCGTAGCGCGGCTTCTGCGCGGCCGCCATCTGCGCCTCGCGCATCGCGTCGAGCTCGGCGGACGTGGTGTAGCAGTGGTAGGCGAGCCCGCGCGCCAGAAGGTCGGCGATTACCTCGCGGTAGCGGTCCATCCGCTGCATCTGATAATACGGCCCCTCGTCGTACGCGAGGTCGAGCCACGCCATCGACTCGAGGATGGCTGCCACGGCTTCGGGCGTCGAGCGCTCGGTATCGGTGTCCTCGATGCGCAGAATGAACACGCCGCCGTGCTTGCGTGCGAATGCCCACGGGAACAACGCCGAACGGATGCTGCCGAGGTGCAAAAAGCCCGTGGGACTGGGCGCGAAGCGCGTGCGTACCAACACCGTCGAACCTCCGGAGGAATGAGCGTTCGAGTTTACCGGAGCGGCCGATCGGCGCCGTCACATCCAGTCGGGATCGGGCAGCTGCGTGAACACGCGCCGCAGCCCCTCGCCCCACTGGGTATGCACCATCCGCAAATAGGGATCGTCCTCGTCCAGCCGCCGGCGCATGCGGATCGACAACGTTCCGGTCTCGTAGACTAGCAGGTCGATCGGTGGCCCCACGGAGATGTTCGAGCGCATCGTCGAGTCGAACGACACCAGCGTGCACTTGGTGGCGTCGGTCAGCGAGGTCGTGCGATTGACCACGCGGTCGATCACCGGCTTGCCATACTTGCTCTCGCCGATCTGGAAATAGCAGGTTTCCGATGTCGCCTCGATGAAGTTGCCTTCGCCGTAGACGTGGAACAGGCGCGGCGTCTCGCCGTCGACCTGGCCGCCGACGATGAAGTTGGCGGACGCGTCGATGTTGTTCTGCTCCAGATAGCCGGCGTCACGCACGCGCACCTCGCGCACCGCGTCGCCCAGCATCCGGGCAACGTCGAACATCGACCTGGCGTTCATCACGTTGGGCGCCGCGTCGCCTTCGCGATTGCGCAGTTCCAGCACGTTGACGGCGTTCTGCGTCAGCGACAGGTTGCCCGACGACAGCATCACGATGACGCGTTCGTCCGGCCGCGCGAACACGCGCATCTTGGAAAAGCGCGCGATCTGGTCGACGCCGGCATTGGTGCGCGAGTCCGACGCGAAGATCATGCCGGCGTCGAGCGCCATGGCCACACAGTAGGTCATCGTAACTTGTGGATTTAACGAATATTTCTAATATCGCTCTGGCGTAATCATTCGCGTGCACCGTTTTGGGGCGAACGTGCGCACCCGTTTGGTGCAATGGCATTCAGCCTTCTCGCCCGGGATTTCGATTGCCCGCCAAGGGGGCGATGTGGTTAAATTCAGGCTCCTGTCTGGGTTCGCGGGGCGGTTAGCTCAGCGGTAGAGCACTGCCTTCACACGGCAGGGGTCACTGGTTCAAACCCAGTATCGCCCACCACATCGAACCAAGGGATTACGCGCAAGCGTAATCCCTTTTTTTTATCCGGCGATCACGCGTGGCCGCCGTCGTTGTGGCATACCAAATCGAATGCACATCGAACTGTCCGGCGTCAGCGCGGCCGGCATTGGAGCACCGCCTGCCGCATGACTTCGATTGCCTGCGGACGCGGAAAGCTCTTGCGATAGGCGAGCGCGACGCGGCGCGTGGGCACCGGCTCGGTGAACGGAACCGCCGTCACCAGTTGGCTGTGGTACTTCGCGACGAGCGCGTCGCGCGGCAGCACCGAGATGCCCAGGCCCGACGCCACCATGTTGCGCACCGTTTCCAGCGAATTGGTGCGCGCGATCTGCGCA
>DATCFA010000158.1:0-2147 GCA_036509805.1 Casimicrobiaceae bacterium | reverse complement strand
TGATCGACGGCACGACATTGCAGGGCGTCGTGTCGTTCCACGACGTGGCGAAGGCCGTCTACGAAGAGCAGAGCTTCGAAAACCGGATGCTCAAGAGCTATATCAAGAACTGGCCCGACGACGAGATGCAGTCGGTGTAGTCAACCGTTCCGTTTTGCGTACCCTCTCCCAACCGTCTCCCGTATGGTATGCGGGAGACGGGGCTTGGTCGGGGCTCGCGGGCGCGGTGCGACAGGTCGCGCGTGTCACGCCTGCAACACGAATATCGACGGCCGCTTCGCGTAGACGGCGAAATCGCTGCCGCGCCACGCCTTGACCGGCTGCGTGCGCACGGACTCCGACGGCAAAGTGAGATCGACGGCGACGCAAAGCCGCGTCGCCGGCGCCAGCGCCTTCGTCATCGACTGCAGCATGGCGACGTTCCGATAGGGCGTCTCGATGAACAACTGCGTGCGCGAGTGCGCGCGCGACTGCGCTTCCAGCGCGCGCAGCGCCGACTCGCGCGCGTCCGCCTGCTGAGGCAGGTAGCCGTGGAACGCGAATTGCTGCCCGTTCATCCCGGCGGCCATCAGCGCAAGCAGGATTGCCGAAGGCCCGACCAGCGGCACGACGCGCACGCCGCAGCGATGCGCGGCCGCGACCACGCGTGAGCCAGGATCGGCGACGGCCGGGCACCCGGCGTCCGACAGCAATCCGACGTCGCGTCCGGCGCGCGCCGGCGCGAGCAATGCGTCCGCCTGCGCGTCGGTGGCGTCGGCGGGGAGTGCTGCGATCGACAATTGCGCAATGGGCACCGGCATTGCGACGCTCGCGAGGAACGCGCGCGCGGGCTTGGGCGTTTCGACGATCCAGTCGGCAATGGACCGCGCCGCCAGCATCGTGCGCGCGGGCAATACGTCGCTGGGGGAAACGCTGCCGAGCAGGTTCGGAACCAGGTACAGCGTGCCGCTCACGGCCGCGTACGCATCCCGCGCGCGGTCAGCGCAATGCGCAGCCACCAGGCATTCACGGCAACGCCTTGATCACGTCGACGCCGGCATCGCGCAATAGCTGCGTCAGCGCGATCAGCGGCAATCCGATCAGCGCGGTCGGGTCGTCCGATTCGATCTTTTCGAACAGCGCGATGCCGAGTGACTCGGAGCGCACGGCGCCGGCGCAGTCGTAAGGCTTTTCGCGCTGCAGGTACGCTTCGACGGTGCGCGCGTCGAGCGTGCGAAACGTGCTGGTAACGTCCACCAGCGCCGACGCCAGCGCCTTGTTCCGCGAATCGTACAGCGCGACCGCGGTATGGAACACGATACTGCGGCCCGACTGCGCCTCGAGCATGCTCACGGCGCCGGCGTGGTCGCCGGGCTTGCTGACGGCCACGCCGTCGATATCGGCCACCTGGTCGGCGCCGATGATCAGCGCGTCCTCGTGGTTGGCCACGACCGCGCGCGCCTTGGCAGCCGCAAGGCGCACGGCGGTGGCGGCGGGCGCCTCGCCGTCGATCGGCGTTTCATTGACGTTCGGGGTGGCGACGACGAACGGAACGCCCAGGCGCTCCATCAGCTTGCGCCGGTAGCGCGACGTGGAGGCGAGCACGAGGAAGCGGGTCATTGGCATGGTTGCCGCGATAGTAGCGCAACATGCGCCCGGGGCAACGGCGGCGCAAATTCGGCCAATCGGCCCAAGGTGCTTGTTTTGCAACCGGATTTTGACAAAAAGCCGCGCCGACGCTAGAATGCGGTGTTTTTTCGACTGGCAACAGCGACCCCATGGCCTGGCACGAACTCGACGGCCCGAAGGTGAGCCCGCTGCGGATGATCGAGCGCGACGAAGCGCTTGGCGGCGTCGTCGACGTGCGGACACTCGAGGCCGCGGGCGAATCACTGGCCGAGGGCAGCGATCCGGTCAATATCGACTGGAAGCTCGCGGGTGTGCGCAACAGCGACGGCCGCTCGGCATTGTCGCTGACGCTTGCAGGGTCGCTGCCGATGACATGCCAGCGTTGCCTGGAAGTGTTCGACTGGCCGCTGGACCACGAAACGCGGGTGCTGGTGGCCCGCAACAACGCCGAGCTGAAGGCGCTCGACGACGCGACGGACGACGAGGTGATCCTCGGGTCCGACGAGATCGGCGCGCACGTGCTGGTCGAGGACGAACTG
>DATCFA010000157.1:0-3555 GCA_036509805.1 Casimicrobiaceae bacterium | reverse complement strand
CGCTTCGGGCCCGTGTTCCGCGAGGTCGACGGCTTCAGCGCATTCGCCAAGTCGGCGCATGCGGCAGGCTACAAACTCGCCTGCGCGACGGCCGGCGACGCCGGCAATGTCGCGTTCGCGATGGAGCGCCTGGCGGTCAGCCACCTGTTCGCCACGGTCGTCGGCGGCCACGAGGTCGCGCACGGCAAGCCCGCGCCGGACCTGTTCCTGCTGGCCGCGCAGCGCATTGGTGCGGCACCCGAGGAATGCATCGTCTTCGAGGATGCGCCGCTCGGCATCGAAGGCGCGCGCCGCGCGGGCATGCTGGCGGTCGCGCTGACCACCAGCGCGAGCGCGGCCGAGCTGGCCGCGCCGCATGTGATCGCGGCCATCGCCGATTACCGCACGGCCGACGCAGTCTCGATCGCCACGCTCGCCGCCACGCGGCGCGCGCAATGAGGGGCACTCGCATGAACCAGGACAGGGACAACGACGCAACGGCCGCACCGGTCAGCGAAAACCAGATCATCGCCGAGCGGCGGGCCAAGCTCGGCGAGTTGCGCGCCGCCGGAAACGCCTACCCCAACGATTTTCGCCGCGACGCGCTCGCGGCCGATCTGCACGCGCAGTTCGATGCGCTCGACAACGAGGCGCTGGAGCCGCGTGCGCAGCGCGTCGCCGTCGCCGGACGGATGATGCTGAAGCGCGTGATGGGCAAGGCGTGCTTCGCGACGCTGCAGGACATGTCAGGGCGCATCCAGCTGTACGTGACGCTCGACGGCGTGGGTGCCGCGACGCTGGACGCGTTCAAGCATTGGGACCTGGGCGACATCGTCGGCGCGACCGGCACGATGTTCAAGACGAAGGCGGGCGAGCTGACGGTGCGCTGCAACGCCGTACGGCTTTTGTCGAAGGCGCTGCGGCCGCTGCCGGAGAAATTCCACGGGCTGTCGGATCAGGAACAGAAATACCGGCAGCGCTACCTCGATCTCATCACCAACCCGGCGTCGCGCGACGTGTTCGTGCGCCGCTCGCAGATCGTGCAGGCGGTGCGCGAGTTCTTCGTGACGCGCGGCTATCTCGAAGTCGAGACGCCGATGATGCATCCGATTCCGGGGGGGGCCGCCGCGCGCCCGTTCGTCACTCATCACAACACGCTGGACATGGAGCTGTACCTGCGGATCGCGCCCGAGCTCTACCTGAAGCGGCTGGTCGTCGGGGGTCTCGAAAAGGTGTTCGAGATCAACCGCAACTTCCGCAACGAAGGCATCTCGACGCGCCACAACCCCGAGTTCACGATGCTCGAGTTCTACGAGGCGTACCGCGACTACCACTACCTGATGGACCTGACCGAGGAGCTGATCCGCAGCATCGCGCAGAAGGTGACCGGCAGCACCACGGTGACCTATCAGGGCGACGCGATCGATCTCGGCAAGCCGTTCGACCGGCTGACGATGGCGCAGGCGATCCATCGCTACAACGCGGAGTTCGCGCCGCAGGACCTCGCACGCGTGGACTTCCTGCGCGGCGCGCTGCAGCGCCTCGGCGGCGACGTGCTGGCCACCGATGGGCTCGGCGTACTGCAACTGAAGCTCTTCGAGGCGACGACCGAGGAGAAACTCGTGCAGCCGACATTCATCATCGCGCACCCGACGGACGTGTCGCCGCTGGCGCGCGCCAATGACGCCAACCCGACGGTCACCGACCGCTTCGAGCTCTTCATCACACGCCGCGAGATCGCCAACGGCTTTTCCGAATTGAACGATCCCGAGGACCAGGCAGCGCGCTTTGCCGCGCAGGTCGCGGCCAAGGATGCCGGCGACGAGGAGGCGATGCACTACGACACCGATTACGTGCGCGCACTCGAATACGGCCTGCCGCCGACCGCGGGCGAAGGCATCGGCATCGACCGGCTGGTGATGCTGCTGACCGATGCCCCATCGATTCGCGACGTCATCCTGTTCCCGCAGCTCAAACGCGAGCAATAACCTGCTCCCTCTCCCCACAAAGCGGGGAGAGGGTTGGGGTGAGGGGCGTTCCCAAGACGCGCGACGCGTAAGCGCCATATACCCTACCTGGGTATATAATGGACTAATGAACCCGGCATCCACCATCGGCAACACGCGCGTGGCCCCACGCGCAATCGACGCCATCGAATCACCGACGACGCTCGACCTGGCCATCACCGGCATGACCTGCGCCGCCTGCGCTTCGCGGATCGAGCGCGTCCTCGACCGCTTGCCGGGCGTGCACGCGCACGTCAACCTCGCGACCGAAACCGCCAGCGTCGCGCTCGATGCCGGCGCGCCCGGCGTTGCCGGCGTTCTCGCCGCCATCGAGCGCAGCGGCTACGGCGCGCGCGTGCTCACCGATCCCGTCGCCGATCGCGCGAATGACGTTGCGCGCAGGAAAAGCGAGCTCGCGAGCCTGAGACGCGACTTCATCGTCGCCGCGTTGCTGACCGCCCCTCTGCTGGCGGCCATGCTGCCGATGCTGGCCGGCGCCGCGATGCACGGCGCGCTGATCGCGCCCGGGTGGCAGTTGGTGCTCGCAACACCGGTGCAGTTCTGGGCCGGCCGGCGCTTCTATCGGGGCGCGTGGCATTCGCTGCGCGGCGGCGCCGCCAACATGGACGTGCTGATCGCGCTCGGCACGAGCATCGCCTATGGTTCCAGCGCCGTCGTGACACTGGCGGGGCTGCACGAGCACGTCTACTTCGAGGCTGGTGCCGCGGTGATCACGCTGGTGCTGCTCGGCAAGCTCATCGAGGCACGCTCGAAGGCACGGACGTCGATGGCGCTCGAGGCGCTCATACGCCTGTCGCCGAAGACCGCGAGGGTGATGCGCGAAGGCGAATTGCGCGACGTCGCGATCGAAGACGTCGCCATCGGCGACGTCTTCGTCGTGCGTTCCGGCGAGTCGATTGCCGTGGACGGGGTCGTCGACGACGGCGCATCCGGCGTCGACGAAAGCATGCTGACCGGCGAAAGCCTGCCGGTGGACAAGCGCAGCGGAATGCGCGTGTACGCCGGCACGCTGAACCAGCAGGGAACGCTGACCTGCGTCGCGACCGGTGTCGGCGCGGCGACGCGGCTCGCAGCGATCATTCGCCAGGTGAGCGCGGCACAAGGTTCGCGCGCGCCGGTCCAGCAGCTCGCCGACCGCGTTTCGGCGATCTTCGTGCCCGCGGTGCTGGTCATCGCGGCACTGACGTTTTGCGCGACGTGGCTCGCATTGGGCGACTGGCCGCGCGCGCTGCTGTCGTCGGTCGCCGTGCTGGTGATCGCGTGCCCTTGCGCGCTCGGGTTGGCGACGCCCACGGCGATCGTCGTCGGCACAGGGCGCGCCGCGCAACTCGGCATCCTCGTGCGCAACGCGACGGCGCTCGAGCACGCGGCCGGCATCACGCGCATCGCGTTCGACAAGACCGGCACGTTGACCGAAGGGCAGCCGACGGTCACCGACATGCGCATAACGGGCGGCGTTGCGCGCGACGCGGCGATCGCAATGGCCGCCGGACTTGCGCAAGCGTCGACGCATCCGTTGTCGCGCGCGATCGTCCGCTACGCAACTGCC
>DATCFA010000156.1:0-2853 GCA_036509805.1 Casimicrobiaceae bacterium | reverse complement strand
GTGGCGACGAAGATGCCCGCGATCGTGCACGCCGCGCGTATTGTGTAGAGCGCCGCGGCGAAACGGCCGAGCGCCAGCAGCAGCAATATCGCCAGCGCGGCTCCCGCTGCGGCGAAAGCCGGCAACGGCAGGTCCTGCGTGTTGGCACCACCGGTGATCGTATTGATCGACGCGCCGTTGAAGGGCTCGAACGTCGTCCATTCGCGCAACCGGTCGCCTGCGATGTCCATCGCGTCGAGCGGCCTTGCAACGACACGCTCGATGCGCAGCGGAGCTGTGAGCGGCGCGCGGATCGCCAGCGCGAGGCCGGTGATGTGCCCGAACCACGCCGGGTCGCGCGCCAGCACGAACGTGCGCAACGTACCTGCCTCGACGGTGCCCGTCGCGAGGTTGGTGCGGCCCCTGGCGACATCCGAGCGCCATAAAAGCCGCACGTCCGCGTTGTCCGGCAATCCGGTGACTACCCATTCGATGCCGGGATAATCGGCGCTGCTGATTTCGGTGTTGAGCGTGACGAGTGCGGTGTCGTTGCTGCCCATCGCCGTGATTACCAGCGCGCCATCGACGACACTGCCCGCGCCGCCGACGAGCGCCAGCTCGGACGCCTTCCAGCTCCGGTCGGGTGCGCTGACGATCCATGCGCCCGGTACGGCGAACGAGAGATAGAGTGCGAACAGCGCGCCGAAGGCCGCCACGGTGACGACGGCCGCGACGCCGGCGTCGTGCGCAAAGCGCGAGCGCGCCGGCGGCGGCGCCTCGGCGGGAAGGGGTGCGGGCGCTGTGGACGGGTCGCCGGTCAATGGGCGTTGCGGCTCGTCAGGATGTGCCAAAGGGTGAGCGCGAGGATCCGCAGGTCGAACCAGAGCGACCAGTGATCGATGTAGTAAAGGTCGTATTGTATTCGCCGCGCAAGGTCGCTGTCGCCACGCAGGTCGTTGACCTGCGCCCACCCGGTGATGCCGGCCTTGACCAGGTGTTTTTGCATGTAGCCGGGTATCTCGCGGCGGAATTGCTCGACGAATTCGGGGCGTTCGGGGCGCGGCCCCACCAGCGACATGTCGCCCTTCAGCACGTTGAACAGTTGCGGCAGTTCGTCGAGACTGAGCCTGCGCAGCAGCAATCCGAAGCCGGTCGCGCGCGATTCGCCGTGGCGCGACCACACGGCGCCCGACGACGCTTCGGATGCGACGGGCATCGTGCGGAACTTGAGCATCGGAAAGTTCACGCCGTTCCACGTGACGCGCGATTGCCGGTAGAACACCGGTCCCGGCGACGATAGCTTGACGCCGAGCGCGATCAGCGCCATCAACGGCGTCGCCGCGATGCACAGCAGCGTGCCCAGCACGGCATCCTCGATGGCCTTGGCAATGCGCGCGAAGCCCGTCATCGGTGTCGCGGTGAGGGACAGCACCGGCAGCCCCGCCACTTCGCTGATCGAATGATTGAGCAGGTGGAAGCCGAAGATGTCGGGAACGAAGCGCACCTCGACGGCGCTGTCGCGCAGCATGTCGAGGATCGCGCGCACGCGCAATTCGGCGCGCAGCGGCAGCGCGATCCACACCTGGTCGATGCCGCGCGCGCCGACGTCCTCGACGAGCCGCTCGGCGGCGCCCAGCACCCGTTTGCCGGCAACCACGCTATCGTGCTTTCGCGCATCGTCGTCGTAGAAGCCGACGACGTCGAGTCCGGTCCACGCTGCGATGGCGAGCTCGTGCGCCACGCGCGCACCGAGCGCGCCGGCACCGACGATCGCCACATAGCGCAGGTTGCGCCGGTTGCGACGCAGGTGCCGTAACACCGCGCGCGCGCAAACGCGCACACTCGCCGCCAGCGCGAATCCCAGCACCAGCCACAGCGCCACCCAGCCGCGAGAAAACGATTCGCCGGTCTTGGTGATGAACAGGATCGCCGCCGCCATCGCGGCCAGCAGCATCCACGCCAGCGCCAGGTCGCGCAGTTCGGCGGCGAGGCTCGCGCCGCGGTAGGTGTCGTACAGGCGGAACGCGGGAAACATGACGACAATGCCGAGCGCTCCGGCGAACAGCAGCATCGCGTAGTGGTCGGTGGATGCGACCGCAGGGCTGTATAGCGCGAATGCGGCGACGCCGCCTGCCACCGAACACGCCGGATCGAGGGTGCGCAGCAGCGTCGCGAACATCGCGGCGTGGGGCTTGAGCAGGGTGCGGGACATCGCGGCGATTATGGGGCAGTGAGGGCCGGTGTGATGCCACGGCCACCGACGAAATCGGAGAATTCGCGGCGGAACCGCGGCGCGCAGTACCGCTGCGCGTTGGCGACGCAGCGCGCGGCGTCGATCGGTGCGCGCGCCTCGAACGCACGCACTGCGTCGGCGATTGCCTCGGGTGCTTGTATCGCAAAAAAAGCGGCCACTGGCCAGTCGCCGTCATCGGCCAGCGTTTCCAGCGCGCCGCCACGCGCATACGCGATGACCGGCGTGCCGCAGGCTTGCGCTTCCAGCGGCAGGATGCCGAAGTCCTCTTCGGCGGCGAACACGAACGCGCGCGCGTTGCGCAGCAGCTCGCGCAGCCGCTCGCGTGAAACCTCGCCGACGAATTCGACGTTCGCTCGCGCGGCTGCGCGAATTCGCGCGGTGTCGGGTCCGTCGCCCGCGACAATCAGCCTCCGCGCCGGCATTTGCGCGAACGCGGCGACGATCGCGTCGATCCGCTTGTAGGGCACCCAGCGCGACGCCGCCAGGTAGTAGTCGCGCGGCGGGACGATGCCGCCGGGGTGGAAATAATCGGTGTCGACCGGTGGGTAGATCACGCGCGACGCGCGGCCGTAGTGCCGGACGATCCGCTCGGCAATGAACTGCGAAATCGCCGCGAATTC
>DATCFA010000155.1:0-2115 GCA_036509805.1 Casimicrobiaceae bacterium | reverse complement strand
CGCGCGTCAACGCACACGCCGCGGATTGAACTCTTCCTCGATGTTGTCACGGAAGTAACTCCACGGCGACGACGCGGCGCTGAAGCGGCGCCACATGTCGGCGGTCACGCCGGCGTATTCGAATGTCCCCGACGCGAGCTCGACGACGAGCTTGCGGCTTGGCTCGTCGTAACCGGCGGCGCGCAAGTTGCCGCCGGTCATCTTTTTCATTTCCATGGAACCGCATCCTTCCCGAGTTCGATGGCGCGTTGCGGCCGTGCTGCCCGTGCCCGCAAATTCGCTGGCGCGCAGACACCCGGCCAGACGCGATTCTAGGATGCGCCGGCGACGGGTGCTAGCATCCGGTGATTGTCGCCCGACCGTCCGCGATTCTCATTGCCGAAACTGCGTTACGTCACCGCGCTTGCCGCGTGGGCGTGGTGCATCGCCGCCGCCGCCGCCGCGGGCTATGTCCCGCAGGGAACGTTGCGGGTCGTGTTCTCGATCGCGGAGACCAGCTTCGACCCTGCGACCGGCAACGACGCGGCTTCCGACAGCGTGATCGAGGCGGTGTTCGACACGCTGCTCGATTACGACTATCTCGCGCGACCGGTCAAGCTCGCGCCGCGCGCGGCGTCGCTGCCGGAGGTCACCGACAATGGCCGCACGTTCACGTTCCACCTTCGCAAGGGCATCTACTTCCAGGACGATCCGGCATTCGCGGGCAAGCGGCGCGAGCTCACTGCGGCGGACTTTGCCTACAGCCTCGAACGCCACCTCGATCCCGCGCTGCACTCGCCGTGGGCGTTCCTGCTCGAAGGCAAGCTCGAGGGCGGCGACGCCGCGCAGGCGGCAGCGCGCAAGAGCGGCAGGTTCGACTACGACACACCGCTCGCCGGTCTCGAGGTGGTCGACCGCTACACGCTGCGCATCCATCTGACGCAGCCCGACTACCGCTTCCCCTACAAGCTCGCGGTCAGCAACATGTGCGCGCTTGCGCGCGAGGTCGTCGAGCGCTACGGCAACGACATCGGTGCGCATCCCGTCGGCACCGGGCCGTACAAGCTCGGCGAATACAAGCGCAGCTCGCGCATCGTGCTCGATGCCAATCCCGGATACCGCGACGAAACCTACGCTCCTTCCGCACCGTTTCCCGACGCCTGGAAGCCCGTGGCCGCGGCGCTCGCCGGCAAGCGCCTGCCGCGCAACGCACATGTCGAGATCAGCGTGATCGAGGAGGAGCAGTCGCAGTGGCTCGCGTTCCTCAACAGCGAGCTGGACCTGCTCGAGATTTTTCCTTCGCAGTTCATCGACGAACTGATGGTCGACGGCAAGCTGCGCCCGATCTACCGGAAGCGCGGCTTCCAGCACCAGGTGTTCATGCGGCCGAACGTCTGGTGGACTTATTTCAACATGGAGGACCCGCTGGTCGGCGGCTACGCGCCGGAAAAGATCGCGCTGCGGCGCGCGATTTCGATGGGCTACGACGTCGACGAGTTCATCCGCGTCGTGCTGCAGGGCCGCGCGATCCCGGCGCAGGGACTCATCCCGCCGGACATCGAAGGCTATTCCGAGCGCAAGACGACTGCACAGCTATACGACCCTGCGGCCTCGCGCGCGCTGCTCGATCACTTCGGCTACAGGGACCGCGACGGCGACGGTTATCGCGAGCAGCCCGATGGCAAGCCGCTGACGCTCGTCTACTGGTCGTCACCGAATTCGCTGGCGCGGCAGTCCGATGAATTGTGGAAGCGCAAGATGGACGCGATCGGGCTGCGCATCGAGTTCCGCAAGGATCGCGTTCCCGAGCTGCGCAAGATGGCGCGCCAGGGCAAGATCATGATGCGCAGCGATGGCTGGAACGCCGACTATCCGGATGCCGAGAACTTCATGCAGGTGCTGTACGGCCCCAACATCGGACAGGCGAACGACTCGCGCTTCCACCTGCCGGCATTCGACGCGCTTTACGCGAAAGCGCGCACGCTTGCGGACGGCGCCGAGCGCACGGCGCTGTTCGCGCAGATGATGGATCTGGTGCTCGCTTATGCGCCGTTCCGGATGACCTACCACCGGCTCGAGGATCCGGTCGCGCAGCGCTGGGTGCACAACTACATTCCGCACCCGATCTCGGCGGAA
>DATCFA010000154.1:0-2080 GCA_036509805.1 Casimicrobiaceae bacterium | reverse complement strand
CAGGTGGCGCACCGCGGCCTCGCTTTGCACGGTGACGAATTTCTCGTAGTCGTCGACGTCGAACGCCGCCTTCGCGGTGTCCTCGACGTGCCACACGACGACCGCGGCGATCTCGATCGGGTTGCCGCGCGCGTCGTTGACCTTCAGCTTGTCGCCGTTCAGGTTGCGCGCGCGCAGCGAGACGCGTTTGCGCGTATAGAACGGGTTGGTGGCGCGCAGTCCGGGAATCCGGCTCGAGCCGCGATACGCGCCGAAAAGCTGCATGATCGCGGCTTCGTTCGGCTGCAGCGTGTAAAGGCCCGCCAGCACGAACACGCCTGCGAGCACCAGCACGACGTCGATCGTCACCGACAGCCACGTCATCGCGCCATGCAGCGCAACGCCGGCAAATCCCCATACGCCGGCAACGAGCAGCGCGAGCCCGATGACGAGCGCGACGAATCCGCTGTAGGTGAAGGTCGGGCGTTCGGTGTGCATCCCCGAACTGCGATAGGCGGGTGTGCTCATGCGGTCTCCTTGCGGCGCACTGCAGGCGCTCGTGGTCGGTATCTAAATGATATCACAACGATAGCGTCCGCTGTCAACACCTTTTTGTGGGCCTCATCGCGGGGCCAAAAAAAACGGGCTGTCCACGAATGGACAGCCCGGTGCCGTGGGGGACGGCCAAGGAGCGTCACACCACTTTCAATGCTTCACCCGATCTTCACGGGAATGAAGATGCGCGCATCGTCGCGCTGCACCAGCAGCGCCACCGTCTTGCCGGCCTTGTCGATCAGCTCCTTCAATTGCGACGGCGAGGTCACCTGTGAGCGATTCACCGACAGGATCACGTCGCCCGGCTGCACGCCCGCTTCGGCGGCTGCGCCGCCGACGTCCTCGACGACCACGCCATGGTCGAGCTCGGCGTCGTTCTTTTCCTGCGGCGTCAGCGGCCGCACCGCGACGCCGAGTTTGCCGTTGCCGGTTTGCGCCTGGTCGGCGGATGCCAGCTTTTGCGTGTCCAGCGTGCCGAGCGTCGCCGTCACCGTCAGCGGCTTGCCGCCGCGGACGATTTCCATCTGCACCGACTTGCCGGGGCTTGCCGAAGCGACCAGCGGCGGAAGGTCGGCGGAACGCGCGATCGGGTGTCCTTCGAACGCGGTGATGACATCACCCGCCTCGAGTCCGGCCTTGGCGCCCGGGCCGTCCTTCTGCACGGTGCCGACCAGCGCGCCCGATGGCTGCTTGAGGCCGAAATCGTTGGCCAGCGCCTGCGTGACTTCCTGCACGGTGACGCCCAGCTTGCCGTGGCTCACTTTGCCGTGCGCGAGGATCTGGTCCTTGACGTTCATCGCCACATCGATCGGAACGGCGAACGCGAGGCCCTGATAGCCGCCCGAGCGGCTGTAAATCTGCGACGTGATGCCGATCACTTCGCCTTTGAGGTTGAACAGCGGTCCGCCCGAGTTGCCGGGATTGACGGCAGCGTCGGTCTGGATGAACGGCACGATCGAATCGCCGGGCAGCGAGCGCGACATCGCGCTGATGATGCCGGCGGTTACCGTGTTGTCGAGCCCGAACGGCGCGCCGATGGCGACCACCCATTCGCCGACGCGTGCCTTGGTCGAGTCGCCGGTGGCGAGCGTCGGCAGGTTGTGCGCGTCGATCTTCAGCACGGCGACGTCGGTGGCCTTGTCGACGCCCAGGACTTTCGCCGTGTACTCGCGCTGGTTCTGGAACTTGACGCTCACCGTGTCGGCGCCGTCGACGACGTGCGCGTTGGTCAGGATGATGCCGTTGGGATCGATGACGAAGCCCGATCCGAGTCCCTGCGAGGGTCCGCGCTCGGGCGCGCCGGGCATGCCCTGCAGCCCCGGAAAGTTGCGGAACCACGGCGGCAGCTCGTCCATGTTCGGACCGTCCTGCCGCGAGGTCTTGTGCGCCAGCGTCCGCGTGCTGATTTCGACGACGGCGGCGCCGTGCCGCGCGACCAGGTCGGCAAAATCAGGAAGTGCGACGACAGGTGCCGTGGTGTTCGCCGCCGACGGCGCGGCAACGGGAATTGCGGCGTGCGCGGCGGATGTCGCGCCGTAGTGGTCGG
>DATCFA010000153.1:0-5438 GCA_036509805.1 Casimicrobiaceae bacterium | reverse complement strand
GACAGCTTGTCGCCGAGCATCGCGAGTCCCATCGCACGCGCGTCGCCGATGAGTCGCGGCAGGAAGTACGTGCCACCGGAATCGGGGATCAGACCGATTTTCGCGAACGCCTGGATGAAGCTCGCCGAGCGCGCTGCGACGACGATGTCGCAGGCCAGCGCGAGATTGGCGCCCGCGCCGGCGGCCACGCCGTTCACCGCGCACACGACCGGCATCGGCAGCGCACGCAACGCAAGCACCAGCGGCCGGTAGTTGCGCTCGATCGAAGCGCCGAGATCGACCGCCGGATCACTCGGCGCGACCGCGCGATCGGACAGGTCCTGGCCGGCGCAGAAGCCGCGTCCCGCACCCGTCAGCAGCAGCACGCGCACCGATTCGTCACCCGCCAGCCGCGCGAGCGCGTCGCGCACTTCGGCGTGCATCGCGTCGTTGAAGCTGTTGAGCCGCTCGGGGCGATTGAGCGTCAGCCGCGCGACGCACGCGTCGATCGCCAGCAGGATATGCGCGAACGCCATCACAGATGCCTGCGGTGCTGGACCACGCGGAAGCGCCCGGCGACGAATGCCGCGTCGGTCAGTGCCGCGTTCGCCGCCGGGTTGGCGCCGGTGCCGTGGAAATCGGAGAACGCCGCCGACTGGTTGACGAACACGCCGCCGGTCAGGTTGATCGACAGCGCGACGCCTTCGCGCTCGGCCAAGTCGATGGCGGCGTCGATCACGCGTTCGTCGGTTGCATACACCGACAGCGTCAGCGCGCCGTGCTCGTGCACGGCGTCGCGCGCGATCGCCAGGCTGTGCGCGGTGTCGCGCGTCGCGATGATGAACGCGATCGGCCCGAACCACTCGCGCAGGTATTTGTCAGCGTCGGCGGCGTCCAGCCTGACGATCAGCGGCGTGCGGATGCGCGCATCCGGGAATTGCGGGTGCGCGAGCGTCGTCGAGTCGAGCACCGGCACGCCGAGCTTGCGCGCCTCGTCGATGCGCGCGGCGACGGCCTCGTTCTGCACGGCCCCGAGTATCTCGACGGCGCGGGCCGGATCGGCGAGCAGCTTGCGCACACCGTCGGCGATGGCGCCGGCGACGTCGTCGAACGAGCGATGGCCGTCGGGCGTGTCGATCCCGGCGGCCGGAACGTAGATGTTCTGCGGCGCCGTGCACATCTGCCCTGTATACAGCGACAGCGAAAACGCGAGGTTGCGCGCGAGTCCCGCGAGGTCGTCGGTGGAGTCGACGATCACCTGGTTGACGCCGGCCTTTTCGGTGTACACGCTCGCCTGGCGCGCGTTGCGCTCCAGCCACTCGCCGTTGGCGGAGCTGCCGGTGAAGTCGATCAGCTTGACCTCCGGCCGCAGCGCGAGCGCCTGCGCGGTGTCGTCGCCGGCGTTGTGCGCGACCAGCGTCACCACGTTCGGGTCGTAGCCGGCTTCGCGCAGCACATCGCGCGCGACATCGACGGTGATCGCAAGCGGCAGGATCGCGCCCGGATGCGGCTTGACGACGACGGCGTTGCCGGTCGCCAGGCTCGCGAACAGTCCCGGGTAGCCGTTCCACGTGGGAAACGTGCAGCAGCCGATCACCAGGCCGACGCCGCGCGGCACGATGCGGAAATGCTTGTGCATGCGGATGGGGTCGTGCTTGCCCTGCGGCTTTTGCCACTGCGCATCGGTGGGCACCCGGCGCATCTGGTCGTACGCGTAGGCAACCGCCTCGAGCCCGCGATCCTGCGCATGCGGGCCCGCCGCCTGGAACGCCATCATGAACGCCTGTCCGGTGGTGTGCATCACCGCGTTCGCGATGAGGAAGCTTTGCTGGTTGAGCCGCGCGAGGATCTCGATGCACACGCCCACCCAGGCTTCGGGACCGGCGTTGCGCCACTGCGTCTGCGCGCGTGCGATGTCCGCGAACAGCGCGTCGAGGTCCTGCGCCGGATACGTGATTCCGAGGTCGAAGCCGAACGGCGAGCGCTCGGCGCCGACTGTCGTCGACGCCCGCATGCCGAAGTCGTACGGCTTGCCCCGCAGCGCGTCGAACGCCGCCTTCCCGGCCTCGGCGGCGCCCTCGCCGTAGACCTTCGGGCTCGGCGACTCGGCATACGCGCTCCAATAGCTGCGCTCGGCAATGGCCGTCAACGCGCGATCGAGCGTCGCGCGGTGCTTGTCGAACAACGGATGCGCCACAGTGGGTGTCTCCTTGCTGCGGGTCAAAACTCTATCATGCAGGTGTGCCGCATGCCGCGGCACGCGGAGGCGCTCATGCGACGCCCGTGCCGGTCTGGTCGAAGTCGACGACGACGCGGTCGCTCGCCGGATAGCTCTGGCACGCGAGACGGAAGCCGCGCGCCACTTCGTAGTCTTCGAGCGCGAAATTGACGTCCATGTCGACCTCCCCTTCGATGAGACGGCAGCGGCAGGTCGAGCACACGCCGCCTTTGCACGAATACGGCAGATCGACGCCGTTGGCGAGCCCGCCGTCGATGATGTTCTGCTCGCCCTTTTGCAGGATGAACGTGCGTCGCGCGCCATCGATGATCGCCGTCACTTCGCACTCGCGCCGGCCCGCGACCGGCACCGCGCGCGGCACGTGCGTGTGCAGCGGTATGCTGGAGGCGAAGCGTTCGATGCGTATGCGCTCGGCGGCGACGCCGCGCGCTGCCAGCGCATCGGCAACCGCCTGCATCATGCCGTCGGGACCGCAGACGTAATAGGCGTCGATGGCGGCATTGCCCACCCAGCGCGCGAGCAATGCTTCCGCCTTGGCGCGATCGATGCGGCCGTTCAAAAGCTCGATGTCCTGCGTCTCGCGCGACAGCACGTGCACGAGGTTGAAGCGCGTCAGGTATTCGTCCTTCAGTGCCGCCAGCTCCTCGCGGAACATCACCGACGACGACGCGCGATTGCCGTAGATCAGCGTGAACCGCGACTTCTCCTCCACCGCCAGCGTGGTCTTGACGATCGACAGGATGGGCGTGATGCCGCTGCCGGCGGCGAACGCGACGAAATGTCGCGCTACCGACGCATCGCAAGGCACGCCGAAATGCCCCATCGGTGGCATCACGTCGAGCGTGTCGCCGGCGCGGATCACGTCGTTCGCGTGATTGGAGAACGTGCCGCCCGGGCTGCGCTTGATGGCGACGCGCAGCTCATCATCGTGTGCGGCCGAGCAGATCGAATACGAGCGCCGCAGGTCGTCGCCGCCGACCGCGGCGCGCAACGTCAGGTGCTGTCCCGCCTGCCAGCGGAATTCCTCGCGCAGCGCATCGGGCACGGCGAACGTGATCGCCACCGCGTCGCGCGTTTCGCGATCGACGCGTGCTACCGGCAATCGATGGAACCTGCTCACGGTTCAATGCGGCTTGAAGTAGTCGAACGGCTCGCGGCAGTCGTCACAGCGATAGAGCGCCTTGCATGCGGTCGAGCCGAATTGCGCGATCAGCGACGTGTTCGTCGATCGGCAATGCGGGCACGCGATGGCATCCTTGCGGCGTCGTAACGGACTGATGCCCGTCACGTCGATCCGCGATGCGGGCGACTGCGGCGCCGAGCGCACGAGGGCCTGCGGCGGCGTGATGCCGAAGGCGGCGAGGCGCGCCTTGGCCTCGGGCGCCATCCAGTCGGTCGTCCATGCTGGCGCGAGCGCCGTGACGATGTCGACCGCCGCGCCCTCGTGTGCGAAGGCCGAGCGGATGTCGGCGGCGATCATGTCCATCGCCGGACAGCCCGAATAGGTCGGTGTGATCGTCACCCGGAACCTGGATTGCCCGCGTTCGACGCCGTCTTCGACGTGGCGCACGATGCCGAGCTCGACGATCGACACCACCGGAACCTCCGGGTCCATCACCCGGCCGAGGATCGCCCACGCATCGGCGACGCCTGGAAGCGGGCGTGCTGCGAACGTTGCCGCGGACGCGGCGGCGGGCACCGCGGTCCGCGTCATGGCCGGCGTTACGGCGCGCGTCGCTACCATCGCGCATCCGGGTAGGCGCGTTGCAGGAATTGCATTTCGCACAACAGGTGCCCGAGGTGCTCGGAATGGCGGCCCTGGCGGCCCCCGCGTTGTACATGCGCATGCGGCGGTCGCACGAGCGTGGCTGCGGCCAGCACCGCGTCGACGGCGGCGAGCCACGACGCCTCCAGCGTGCGCGGATCGGCGGCGATGCCGGCGTCGATCAGCACGAGGTCGACGTCGTCGACAATGAACATTTCGCCGGCATACATCCACAAGGCGTCGAGCGCGCGCTGCATCCGCGCACGCGACTCGTCGGTGCCATCGCCGAGGCGCAACATCCAGTCGTCGCTGCGCTCGACGTGATAGGTCACTTCCTTCAGCGCCTTGGCGGCGATGGCGCCGATGCGCGCTTCCGTCGATTGCGCGAGGCGCGACAACAGCAGCCACTGCGCGTGATCGAACAGGAACTGGCGGACGATCGTGGCCGCATAATCGCCGTTCGGTTGCTCGACCAGCAGCAGGTTGCGATACTCGTGCGCGTCACGGCGAAACGCCAGCGCGTCCTCGTCGCGCACCACCAGCGCTTTGCGCGCAGCGCCATCGTCCGCGGCCGTGGCTGCGCGCCCGGTCGCAGCGTGGCCGGCTTCGATTTCGGCGGCGTACGCGAACCACATCCGCGCCTGGCCGAGCAGATCGAGACCGACGTTGGCGAGCGCGATGTCCTCTTCCAGCGCCGGTCCCTTGCCGACCCATTCGCAAAGCCGCTGCGCCAGCACCAGCGGACTGTCGGCCAGACGCAGCAGGTATTCGTGCATCGGCGCGGCGAGTGTCGCGCCGATGAGGTCGCCTTCGTGCTGCGCACGCAGGCATTCGCGCTCGGGGCGGCCCGCAGCGCTCATAGGTGCTTCACCTCGTCGGGCATCGGAAAAAACGTCGGATGCCGGTAGACCTTGTCGTTGGCCGGCTCGAAAAACGCCTCGCGATCGCCGGGCTTCGATGCGTGGATGTCCGCCGAGCGCACCGCCCAGATCGACACGCCTTCGTTGCGCCGCGTATAGACGTCGCGCGCGTTTTGCATCGCCATGGCCGCGTCGGCGGCGTGCAGGCTGCCGACATGCTTGTGCGCAAGCCCATGCTGGCTGCGGATGAAAATTTCCCACAGCGGCCATTCGCCGGTACCGGTATCGCTCATGCAGCCTCCCCGGCCGCCGCCGCGTCGGCGCGCGCCGCGCATTTGCGCGCATGCGCGAGCGCCGCTTCACGCACCCACGCGCCATCGTTCCATGCATCGATGCGCGTACGGATCCGGTCACGGTTGCACGGGCCGTTGCCCTTGATGACCGCGTTCAACTCGTCCCAGTCGATCGCACCGAAGTCGTAGTGATCGCGCTGTTGGTTCCACGCGAGGTCGTCGTCGGGAATGCGCAGCCCGAGATACTGCGCCTGCGGCACCGTCTGGTCGACGAAGCGCTGGCGCAGTTCGTCGTTCGACAG
>DATCFA010000152.1:0-12043 GCA_036509805.1 Casimicrobiaceae bacterium | reverse complement strand
CAGCGGGCGCATCGTCATCACCGCCGACCCCAGCCGCTGCCTGCTCGTCTATCCGGTCGACGCCTGGGAGCCGATCCAGGCGCGACTGATGGCGCTGTCGTCGTTCGACGAACGTATCCGCGCGCTGCAGCGGCTGCTGGTCGGCTACGCCGACGACGTCGACATCGATGCCGCCGGACGCGTGCTGGTGCCACCGCCGCTGCGCGAATTCGCGTCGCTCGCGAAGGACGTCGTGCTGGTGGGCCAGGGGCAGCGGCTCGAATTGTGGGATGCCGGCGCATGGGACGCGCAGACGGCGCGCGTTACCGCGTTCGACGCCGGCGGCCTGCCGAGCGAATTGTCCGGCTTCTCCCTGTGACCGATGCGCACGTTCCGGTACTCGCCGACGAAGCCATCGCCGCACTCGCGATCCGCAGCGACGGCGTCTATGTCGACGCGACGTTCGGCCGTGGCGGGCACGCGTCGCGCATCCTCGCCGCACTGTCGCCGCAAGGCCGCCTCGTCGCACTCGACCGCGACCCCGATGCCGAGCGCGCAGCGCGTGCGCTCGACGATCCGCGTTTCCTTTTCCGCCGCGCGTGGTTCTCCGAAATGCCCGCCGTACTCGACGAACTCGACCTCCCGCTCGTCGACGGCGTGCTGCTCGACCTCGGCATCTCCTCCCCGCAGGTCGATGTTGCCGCGCGCGGTTTCTCCTTTCGCAACGATGGTCCGCTCGACATGCGGATGGACCCGGCGCGCGGCGAACCTGCCGCGCAGTTCATCGCGCGCGCGAGCCTTCGCGAGCTGACCGGCGTCATTCGCGACTATGGCGAGGAACGCTACGCGCCGGCGGTTGCGAGTGCCATCGTCGCGGCGCGCACGCACGCGCCCATCGTCACCACCCGGCAACTGGCCGCGGCCATCGCGCAGGCTGTCGGCAGGCGCACGCGTGGTGACTGGCACCAGAACCCGGCGGCACGCAGCTTCCAGGCGTTGCGCATCTTCGTGAACCGCGAGCTCGAAGAACTCGAGTTGGTGCTGCCGCACGCCTGTGCGCGGCTGCGCGCCGGCGGACGCCTCGCGGTGATCAGCTTCCATTCGCTGGAGGATCGCATCGTCAAGCGCTTCATCGGCGCGCACAGCAAGCCGTGGCGCGGCGATCCGCGGCTTTCGCGGCTGTCGCTTTCACAGGCGCAGTTGCCGACGCCGCCGCTATCGGCGGTCGGCCGCGCGGTGAAGCCGTCGGACGCCGAATGCGCGGCGAACCCGCGCGCGCGCAGCGCGGTGCTGCGCGCGGCCGAGCGCACGCACGCGCCGCTGCCCGCCGACTTCTTCGATGCCGGGAGCGTCGCGTGACGCGCGTCAACCTGCTGCTGCTGGCGGTTGCCATCGCCAGCGCGCTTTCGCTGGTGACCGCGCGCCACCAGTCGCGCAAGCTGTTCGTCGAGCTCGACCACGCGCAGGCCGACGCACGCGGCTTCGACACCGAGTACGGCAAGCTGTCGCTGGAGCAGTCGACGTGGGGGATGCCCTCGCGCATCGAGAAGATCGCGCGCGAGCAGCTCAAGATGCAGTTGCCCGATGCGGGACGCATCGAAGCGGTGAGCGGCGAGGCGTCGCGATGAGGGGGCTCGCAGCCAAGCGCGGGGCCGCGCCGGCGATCAGCCTGCCGGGCTCGCGCGCCGCCATCCTGTTCGCCGTGCTGGCGGTGGCGTTCGCGGCGCTGCTTTCGCGCGCGCTGTACCTGCAATGGTTCGACAACGCATTCCTGCAGGAGCGCGGCGCCGCGCGCTATTCGCGCGAGCTCGAAGTGCCGGCGCATCGCGGCCGCATCGTCGACCGTTTCGGCGATCCGCTGGCGATCTCCACGCCGGTCAAGTCGCTATGGGCGTTTCCGCAGCAATTCGACGCCACGCCGGCGCAGCTCGCGTCGCTCGCGCGCCTGCTCGACACGACGCCGCAGATGATCGCGAAGCGCGTCGCGAGCGCCGGCGACTTCGCCTACGTCGCGAGGCAGGTGTCGCCGGAAACCGCCGAGCGCGCGCTCGCGCTGCACATCCGTGGACTCAACGACGAGAACGGCTACCGCCGCTACTACCCGGGTGGCGACGTCACCAGCCACATCATCGGCTTCACCGGCGATCACGATGTGGGCCAGGAAGGCATGGAGCTTTCGCAACAGTCGTGGCTGGCCGGCATTCCCGGCAGCCGCCGCGTGATCGTCAACCGCCGCGGCGATGCCGTCGAGGACGTGGCGTCGATACGCGCGCCCCAGGAAGGCCGCGACCTCACGCTGTCGATCGACTCGCGGCTGCAATACCTGGCGTTTCGCGAGCTCAAGAATGCCGTCGAGGCGAACAAGGCGCACGCCGGCGGGCTGGTGATCCTCGACGTGCGCACCGGCGAGATCCTGGCGCTCGCCAACTGGCCCGCCTACAACCCGAACAACCGCGACCGCACGTCGCGCGACCGCATGCGCAACCGCGCGCTGACCGACGTGTTCGAGCCCGGCTCGACGATGAAGCCGTTCACGATCGCCGCGGCGCTCGACATCGGCAAGGTGCGTCCGGACACGCTGATCGACACCAACGGCGGCATACTGAAGATCGGATCGGCGACGATCCACGACGATCACCGCGATGGCGTGCTCACCGTCTCGCAGGTGATCCAGAAGTCGTCGAACGTCGGCGCGGCGAAGATTGCGCTGTCGATGTCGCCCGACACGATGTGGCACGAATTGTCGGAAGCGGGGTTCGGCACGCAGCCGCACACAGGTTTTCCGGGCGAGGTTTCCGGCCGGCTGCGCCCGGCGAAATCGTGGAAGCCGATCGAGCAGGCGACGATCGCATTCGGCAACGGCATTTCGGTGAACCTGGTCCAGCTTGCGCGTGCGTACACGATCTTCACGACCGATGGCGAGCTGAAGCCGGTCACGCTGCTGAAAACCGACGGCGTCGTCGCCGGCCATCCGGTGATCAAGCCGAAAACGGCGGCGGAAGTGAGGCACATGCTGGAAATGGTGACGCAGCCCGGCGGCACCGCGCCCGAAGCGCAGGTGGCCGGTTATCACGTCGCCGGCAAGACGGGCACCGCGCACAAGCTTGAAAACCACGTCTACGTGAACAAGTACGTGGCGTCGTTCGTCGGCTTCGCACCGGCGACCAATCCGCGGCTCATCGTCGCCGTGATGATCGACGAGCCGTCCGGAAACTACTACGGCGGAGGCGTCGCGGCGCCGGTGTTCTCGCGGGTGATGGGTGCCGCGCTGCGGATGCTGGGCGTGCCGTCGGACGCGCCGCAGGACAATGTCGTGCTGCCGGCTGACCCGTCGCAAATCGTGCGTGAGGACACATGAGCGCGCACGACGCCGCGGCGACGATCGCGAGGCTGGGCGTCACGCCGCGCTTCATTACCGCCGACTCGCGCGCTGTCGAGACGGGCTACGCGTTCGCCGCGTTTCGCGGCAGCCGCGCCGACGGCCGCGACCACATCGACGACGCCATCGCGCGCGGCGCGTCCGCGGTGCTGTGGGACGACGAGCGCTTCGCGTGGAAAACGCAGTGGCAAGTCGCAAACGCGCCGGTGGCGCAGTTGCGCGCCAGGTTGGGCGAGCTAGCGGCGTTCATCTTCGGCAACCCGTCGGAAGCGATGTGGGTGACCGGTGTCACCGGCACCAACGGCAAGACGACCTGCGCGCACTGGATCGCCAGCGCGCTGGATTCGCCGGCACAGCGCGCGGCGGTGATCGGCACGCTGGGCAACGGCTTTGCAGGCGCGCTGGCAGCGTCGCCGCACACGACGCCCGACGCCGCGGCGCTGCAGGCGACGTTGGCCGCGTTGCGCGACGCGGGTGCTGCGAGCGTGACGATGGAAGTGTCGTCGCACGGACTCGACCAGGGCCGCGTCAACGGCGTGGCGTTCGACGTGGCGCTGTTCACCAACCTGACGCGCGACCACCTGGACTACCACGGCACGATGGCGGCGTACGGCAGCGCGAAGGCACGCTTGTTCGCATGGCCGGGACTGCACGCGTCGGTGATCAACATCGACGATGCGTTCGGACAGCGCCTCGCCGAAGACGTGAAGAGCCGCGGCGCGCGCGTGCTGACGTACGGGGGCGTCGGCGGCGACGTGCGCGCGACTTCGGTGGCAATGAACAACGACGGCGTCACGCTCGACGTCGACACGCCGTGGGGGCGCGGCAGCACGCACGTCGGTGTCATCGGCGATTTCAACGTGCACAACCTGCTGGGTACGCTGGGCGTGCTGCTGGTGTCCGACATGAAGCTCGCTGATGCGCTGCGCGCGATCGCGGCGCTGACGCCGCCGCCGGGGCGCATGCAGCGCTTCGGCGGCAACGGCAAGCCGACCGTCGTCGTCGACTACGCACATACGCCCGATGCGCTCGAAAAGGCGCTCGCGGCGCTGCGCCCGATCGTCGTCGAAGGCGGCGCGCTGTTCTGCGTGTTCGGCTGCGGCGGCGAGCGCGATCCGGGCAAGCGGCCGCAGATGGGCGCGATCGCCGCGCGTCTGGCGGACCGCGTCGTCATCACCAGCGACAATCCGCGCAGCGAGGACCCGCAGGCGATCGCCAACGCGATATCGCGCGGCGTGCTGGAAGCGGGCAATCGCCGCTGGACGCTCGAGCTCGATCGCGCGCGCGCGATCCGCGCTGCGATCGCCGCCGCCGACGTGGGCGACGTCGTGCTCGTGGCCGGCAAGGGGCACGAGACCTACCAGGACGCGGGTGGAGTGCGCGCGCCGTTCGTCGACGCCGATGTCGCGCGCGACGCGCTCCTTTCGCGATGATGGACACGCACACTGCCGCGCAGATGGTCGACGGCCGCCAACTGGGCGCCAACGCGATGTTCCACCGCGTCATCACCGACACGCGCGCGCTCGCCACCGGCGACCTCTTCGTCGCGCTGGCCGGCGAACGCTTCGACGGCCACGACTTTGTCGCGCAGGCGCTCGCCAACGGCGCGTCGGCGGCGATGGTCGACGATGCACACGCAGGCCGGCTCGGCGGCAACCTGGTCGCTGTCGCCGACACGCGGATCGCGCTGCGCGCGCTCGGCGCGCGCTGGCGGATGCGCTTCGACCTGCCGCTCATCGTCGTTACCGGCAGCAACGGCAAGACGACGGTCAAGGAAATGACGGCGGCCATCCTGCGCGCGCAATTCGGCGCTCAGTCGGGTGAATCCGCGGTACTGGCGACGCGCGGCAACCTCAACAACGACATCGGCCTGCCGCTGACGCTGCTCGAGCTGCGTGCCGCACATCGCGCCGCGGTGATCGAGCTCGGGATGAACCATCGCGGCGAGACGCGCGAGCTCGCGGCGCTCGCGCAACCGACGATCGCGCTGATCAACAATGCGCAGCGCGAGCATCAGGAATTCATGCAGAGCGTCGGCGAAGTGGCTGCCGAGCACGCCGACGTGCTGCTCGCGCTGCGCGAAGGCGGCACCGCGGTGATCAACGCCGACGACGCGCACGAACGCGTGTGGCGCGGCGTGGCCGAGCGCGTCGGCGCGCGCATTGTCACCTTCGGCCACGACCCGCGTGCCGATGTCCGTGCACAGGCGTCGCTGGATGCCGACGGCAGCGACCTCGACATCAGCGTCGGCGGCGACCATGCGCATGTGCGCATTGCCGCCGCGGGCGCTGCGATGGTGATGAACGCGCTGGCCGCGACCGCGGCGGCGACGTTGGCGGGTGCGAGCGTCGCGGCGGTGGCGCACGGCCTCGCGACGTTCCGCCCGGTCAAGGGCCGGCTCGCGGTGCGCCGTGCGGCGGGCGGCGCCACCGTCATCGACGACACGTACAACGCCAATCCCGATTCGGTGCGCGAGGCGATCGATGTCCTCGCGCGTGCGAGCGCGCCGCGCTGGCTGGTGCTGGGCGACATGGGGGAAACCGGTGCGCAGGGGCCCCGATTCCACCGCGAAATCGGCGAATACGCGCGGGTGGCGGGAATCGAGCGGTTGCTCGCCGTGGGCGAGCTCGCGCGCGAGACGGTGCTGGCGTTCGGCGCGCGCGCGGCGCACTTCACCGACGTCGATGCGCTGATCGCGGCACTCGCCCCGGCGCCGCCGGCCGGCGTGACGGTGCTCGTCAAGGGCTCGCGCTTCATGCGGATGGAGCGCGTCAGCGACGCGCTGTGCGCGCACGACGGCGCGGCGGGGGAACACTGACATGCTGCTGTGGCTCGCCGATTACCTGGCGCGCGACGTGCGCGCATTCAACGTCGTCGGCTACATCACGCTGCGCGCGGTGTTCGCGTGCATGACGGCGCTGGTCATCTCGTTCGTCGTCGGGCCGCGGATGATCGCGTGGCTTGCGCGGATGAAGATCGGGCAGGCGGTGCGCGACGACGGCCCGCAGTCGCACCTGACCAAGGCCGGCACGCCGACGATGGGCGGCGCGCTGATCATCGTGTCGATCGTCGTCACCACGCTGTTGTGGGGCGACCTGTCCAACCGCTTCCTCTGGGTGGTGATGCTCGTCACCGTCGGCTTCGGCGGCGTCGGCTGGGTGGACGACTACCGCAAGGTCGTGTTCCGCAATCCCAAGGGGCTGTCCGCGCGCGCCAAGCTCGGACTGCAATCGCTGATCGGCGTCGTCGCCGCCGTCTATCTGGCGTTCTCGATCTCGGCGCCGGGCAATGCGCAGTTCATGCAGATGCTGCACGCGTGGGTGACATCGGGCTTCGCCGTCGGACTGTCGCCGAAAACCGACCTCATCGTGCCATTCTTCAAGACGGTCACCTATCCGCTCGGCGTGTTCGGCTTCATCGCGTTGAGCTACTTCGTCATCGTGGGCACCAGCAACGCCGTCAACCTGACGGACGGCCTCGACGGCCTTGCGATCATGCCCACGGTGATGATCGGCAGCGCGCTCGGCGTATTCGCGTACGTCAGCGGCAACGCGGTGTTCGCGCGCTACCTGCAGTTTCCCTACATTCCCGGCGCCGGCGAACTGGCGGTGATCTGCGGCGCGATCGCCGGCGCGGGGCTCGGCTTCCTGTGGTTCAACGCGTATCCGGCCGAAGTGTTCATGGGCGACGTCGGCGCGCTTGCGCTCGGCGGCGCGCTGGGCGCGATCGCCGTCATCGTTCGCCAGGAAATCGTGCTGTTCATCATGGGGGGCGTATTCGTCGTCGAGACGCTGTCGGTGATCATCCAGGTCGCGTCCTTCAAGCTGACCGGCAAGCGCGTGTTCCGCATGGCGCCGATCCACCACCACTTCGAGTTGAAGGGCTGGAAGGAAAACCAGGTCGTCGTGCGCTTCTGGATCATCACGATGCTGCTCGTGCTGGTCGGCCTCGCCACGCTGAAGCTGCGATGAGCGCCGACTACCGCGGCCGCAACGCAGTCGTGCTCGGCGCCGGGTTGAGCGGGCGCTCGATGGCGCGCTGGCTCCTGCGCCATGGCGCCGACGTGCGCATGGCCGACACGCGCGAGTCGCCGCCGGCGCCCGAGCGTCTCGCGGCCGAGTTGCCCGGCATCAGCGTCGAGTCGGGCGTCATCACGGCGTCGACGCTGGCGGGCGCCGACCTTATCGCGATCAGCCCCGGCGTGCCGAAGGACCAGCCCGCCATCCGCGACGCCGTCCTGCGCGGCGTCGACCTGGCCGGCGACGTCGAACTCTTCGCGCGCACGCTGTCGCCGCAGCAGAAGGTGCTGGCGATCACCGGCACCAACGGCAAGACGACGACCACCGCGCTGACCGGCGAGCTGGTGCGTTCGGCCGGACTGTCAGCGCGCGTTGGCGGCAACATCGGCACACCGGTGCTCGACCTGCTGGCGGACATCGAGGGCGGCGCAGCGCCGCCCGATGTCTTCGTGCTCGAATTGTCGAGCTACCAACTGGAGACGACGGCGTCGCTCGCGCCGGTCGCGGCGACGGTGCTCAACGTCACCGCCAACCATCTCGACCGCTACGCCGGCATCGCCGATTACGCGGCCGCGAAAGCACGCATCTTCGAGCATTGCACGGCGGCGATCCTCAATCGCGACGACCCGATCGTGCGCCTGATGCGCCAGCGCGGACGCACGATGCAGTCGTTCGGCGAGGGTGTCCCGCAGAGCGAGGAGGAGTGGGGTCTCGTGCCGCGCCCCGATGGCGACTGGCTGGCGCGCGGCGGCGAGCTGCTGATGCCGGTGCGCGCGCTGTCGCTGGTGGGCCGCCACAATGCGCAGAACGCGCTGGCTGCACTCGCGCTCGTTGCGGCGGTCGCGCGCATCCTGCCGCCGGTACAGGAAGCGCTGAAGCGCTTCGAGGGACTTGCGCACCGGATGCAGACGGTGGCCGACGCGCACGGCGTGTTGTTCGTCAACGATTCCAAGGCGACCACGGTGGCGGCGACGGCGGCGGCGCTCGACGGCCTCGCGCGCCCGGTCGTGCTGATTGCCGGCGGCGACGGCAAGGGCCAGTCGTTCGCGCCGCTCGCGCCGGCGGTTGACGCGCATTGCCGTGCGGTGCTGACCATCGGTCGCGACGCGCCCGTCGTCGAACGCGCACTCGCCACCACGCGCGTCGCGCTCGAAAACTGCGGCACGCTGGCGGCGGCCGTCGCGCGCGCGATGGACCTGGCGCAGCCGGGCGACGTCGTGCTGCTGTCGCCGGCCTGCGCGAGCCTCGACCAGTTCCAGAGCTACGAAGCGCGTGGCGATCGCTTTGCCGAGCTGGTGCGCGCGCGCCTCGCGGAGGCCACGCATGCGTAACCGCGTGATCGAGACCGCGACGCTGCGCGCGCCGCGCGCGCCGCGCATGTTCGCGCGTGACGGCGCGCGCGACCGGCCGCGGGCGATGCTCGACTACGACGTGTCGCTCGCATGGACGGCGATGCTGATGCTCGCGATCGGCCTCGTCATGGTGTACTCGGCGTCGATCGCGACGGCGGAAGCATCCGCGTATACGGGCTTTCGCGCGTGGTATTACCTGACGCGGCACGCGGCGTTCATCGGCGTCGGCCTCATCGCTGCCGCAGTGGCGTTCCAGGTGCCGGTCAAGGCCTGGCAACGCCTGGCGCCGTGGCTGTTCGTCGCGACGACGCTGTTGCTCGCGCTGGTGCTGATCCCCGGCATCGGGCGCAACGTCAACGGCTCGCGGCGCTGGCTGTCGCTTTTCATCGTCAACGTTCAGCCGTCCGAGTTCATGAAGCTGGTCGCCGTGCTCTACGCGGCGAGCTACGCGGTGCGCAAGGCGGCGTTCCTGCACGCGCAGCAGCCGCTGCGGCAGACGCTGACGCGCGGCTTCCTGCCGTTGTTCGCCGTGATGTTCGGCGTCGGCGTGCTGCTGCTGATGGAACCCGATTTCGGCGCGTTCGTCGTCATTCTCGCCATCGGCTTCGGCATCCTGTTCCTGGGTGGCCTCGACTGGCGGCTGTTCGTCGGGCTGTCGGCACTGCTGCCGTTCGCGCTCGGCGGCATCCTCGTCGCAGCACCCTACCGGCTGCAGCGGCTGACGGCGTTCGTCGATCCGTGGTCCGACCCGCTCGGCAAGGGCTACCAGCTTTCGCATTCGCTGATCGCGTTCGGCCGCGGCGAATTCTTCGGCGTGGGTCTCGGCTCGAGCGTCGAAAAGCTGCTGTACCTGCCGGAAGCGCACACGGATTTCCTGCTGGCGGTGATCGCCGAGGAGTTGGGATTCGCCGGCGTGCTGGTGGTGATCGCGCTGTTCGTGTGGCTGCTGTATCGCGCGTGGGCGATCGGCCGCCAGGCGGCGCGCCTTGCGCGACCTTTCGCCGCGTTGTGCGCGCAGGGGATCGGCCTGTGGATCGGCGTGCAGGCGTTCATCAACATCGGCGTCAATGTCGGCCTGCTGCCGACCAAGGGCCTGACGCTGCCGCTGCTGTCGTTCGGCGGCAGCGGCATCGTCGCCAACTGCATCGCCATCGCGATGCTGCTGCGCATCGACTACGAGAATCGCCGGCTGCTGCGGGGGTTTGCGGTATGAGCGACGCAGGGCCGTCCCAAGGCGCTCGCCCCCTCGGGGGGAGGCGAGCGAAGCTCGCTTCGGGGGGGTCATCATGAGCGCGACGGTGATGATCACCACCGGCGGCAGCGGCGGGCACGTGTTCCCCGGACTCGCGGTCGCGCAGAAACTCGCCGCACTCGGCGCACGCGTGTTCTGGCTGGGCACACGCGAAGGGATCGAGTCGAAGCTCGTGCCGCAGCATGGCGTCGACTTCGAAAGCGTCAGCTTCCGCGGCGTGCGCGGCAAGGGCCTGGCGACGATGCTGCTGGGCCCGTTCGCGCTGGCCGCCGCGTGTGTCGACGCCGCGAAGGTGTTGCGCCGGCGGCGCCCGGACGTCGTCATCGGCTTCGGCGGCTTCGCGTCGTTTCCCGGCGCGCTGATGGGCGCAGTCACGCGGCGGCCACTGCTGTTGCACGAGGCCAATGCCGTGGCCGGACTCGCCAACCGGATCCTCGCCTACGGCGCCGACCGGCTGCTGGTCGGCTTTCCCGGCGCGTTCGGCGCGCGCCATCGCGCGATCACCGAGTTTACCGGCAATCCGCTGCGCGGCGACATCGTCGGCACGCCGGCGCCGCCATCGCGCTTCGCGGGGCGCGCCGGACCGCTGCGCCTGCTCGTCGTCGGCGGGAGTCTCGGCGCGCAGGCGCTCAACGACCTCGTGCCGGCTGCGATCGCGACGATGGACGCGTCGGCGCGGCCGCAGGTCGTCCACCAGGCGGGCGCGCGCCACATCGACGCGCTGCGCGCGGCGTACGCAATGCATGGCGTGGATGCCGAATGCGTCGCGTTCATCGACGACATGGCGGCGCGCTATGCGTGGGCCGACTTCGCCATCTGTCGCGGCGGCGCGTTGACGGTCGCCGAGCTCGCCGCCGTGGGGCTCGGCGCGCTAATCGTGCCGTTGCCGGGCGCGATCGCCGACGAGCAGACCGCGAACGCGCGCTATCTCGTGCAAGCGGGCGCGGCGACCTGCGTCGCGCAGGATGCGCTGCAGCCGGCAGCGGTGGCCGCGCTGCTGGCGGCGATGACGCGCGAGCGTGCGCTGGCGATGGCGCTCGCGGCACGCAGCGTCGCGCGCGGCGATGCGGCCGCGCGGATCGCCGGCATCTGCGTCGCGATGGGCACGCGATGAAGCACAAGGTCAAGCGCGTCCACTTCGTCGGCATCGGGGGCGCCGGCATGAGTGGCATCGCCGAGGTGCTCGCGACGCAGGGCTATCGTGTCAGCGGTTCCGACGTCGCGCAGAGTGCGGCGACCGACCGTCTCGCGCGCCTGGGCGTGCGCATCACGATCGGCCATGCGCCCGCCAACATCACCGACGCCGATGCCGTCGTCGTGTCGACCGCCATCGCGGCCGACAACGCCGAGGTCGTCGCCGCGCGCGAGCGCAACATCGCCATCGTGCCGCGTGCGCTGATGCTCGCCGAGCTGATGCGCATGAAGCAGGGCATCGCCGTGGCCGGCACGCACGGCAAGACGACGACGACGAGCCTCATCGCATCGGTGCTCGCCGAAGGTGGCCTCGACCCGACGTTCGTCATCGGCGGGCGCCTGTTGTCGGCCGACGCCAACGCGCGTCTGGGCAGCGGCGACTTCCTGGTGGCCGAAGCCGACGAGTCCGATGCGTCGTTCCTGTACCTGACGCCGGTAGTCGCCGTGATCACCAACATCGACCACGACCACATGGAAACCTACGGTCACGAGTACGCGCGCCTCGAGAAGGCGTTCGTCGACTTCGTGCAACGGATGCCGTTCTACGGTGTGGCCGTGCTGTGCATCGACGACGCCAACGTGCGCGCGATCATGCCGCAGCTCGCCAAGCAGGTGGTCAGCTACGGGCTCGCCGCCGACGCCACGCTGCGCGCTGTCGACATCGTCAACGTCGCCGGCCGCATGCACTTCACCGTGCAGAACCACGACGCGCCCGACCTCGCTGTCGAGCTCGCGCTGCCCGGCGTGCACAACGTGCAGAATGCGCTCGCCGCCGTTGCCGTCGGCCGCCAGGCCGGTGTCGCCGATGCGGCGATCGCGCGCGCGCTTTTCGAATTCAAGGGCGTCGGGCGGCGCTTCCAGAACCACG